>NZ_JBHNMF010000018.1:0-7689 GCF_048562965.1 Thiolapillus sp.
GCAGGATGCAGCAATCAGCGTATAGAACAAGCTCTAACGGGCAGTATGAACAAAATAGCAACTTTATTTCACCCGAAAATATACGGTGGAACAATGTTGCTTACTCTAAACTCTAGTAATGGTAGCTAGAGCAAAAAAAGGATCCGAACGGTCGGCATGGGTTCCACTGCTTTCAATCTTGCTGATCGCATCCATGATAGCGGGCGTGTCTGCCTTCGTGGTATGGGCAAAGCATGGCAAGCATCTGGACAAGTACATCCTGTATGCATCCGAGCAGCAGGTACTTGCACACCGGATTGCGAAATACGCATCGGAAGCTGCCAGCGGTAAGGAGGCATCATTTGCCCGCATGCAGGAATCCAGAAACCGTTTTTCGGAACTGCTCGATGCCCTCAAGAATGGCCAGCCTTCCATCGGACTGCCGCCATCACCCGACGCCATCCAGCCGGAACTCCATAAAGTGGAAAATGCCTGGCTGGAACTGCGCTCTCATGTGGACGCCATTCTGAACAACCAGGATGCCATCCTGACGGTGAACGAGATCATTACATCTATCCGGGATACCCTGCCGGATCTGCTCGAGGTATCCACCGAAGTTACCAACGCACTGGTGGAAGGAAAGGCTACGCCCAACCAGATTTTCTACGCTTCCCGGCAACTGTTTCTGGCACAGCGCATCAATACCGCCCTGAATGATGTACTGGCCGGCGGCTCGGCCACGGCGCTGGCGGTGGACCAGCTGACCCAGGACGTGGATGAACTGAAGACCGTGGTGGATGCCCTGGTGAACGGCAGTGCCGTGCTGGGGATCGAAGCGGTCAAGAGTGAAGATACCAAGGGGCGTCTGCTCGAAGCGACAGCTATCCTGGGAGATATCGACGAATCCCTGGGTATGATCCTGAGCATGATTTCCAATGTACTGCCGGCACTGGAAGCTGTTGGTGAAGCCGGTATAAGCGAGATGGCTCAGGAGGCACTCGCCGAAGGCCAGGTATTACCGGATATGGACGTGCCCAGCCAGCTGGCCCTGTCGTCAGACAAGGTGGCGGAAGAAGTCCGCAAGCTTATCGAACTCTACGGAACTGACGCGGGTGAGCTGAAGATTGGCGGCATCCCCATCAATGCCACTCTGGTAACCGCACTGGGTATTCTGTCTGCCGTGCTGCTGGTCCTGCTGGGTATGGTGCTGGTAGGCCAGGCCCGCAAGCGAGAGGAAGCGACGGCTGAGCAGTACCAGAGAAACCAGGAAGCGATCCGGCGTCTGCTTGATGAGATGGGTGACCTGGCCGATGGTGACCTGTCCGTACAGGCAACGGTTACCGAGGATATCACCGGGGCCATCGCCGACTCCATCAACTACGCCATCGAGGCCATGCGCGAAGTGGTGGAGTCCATCAACCAGACTACTGAGGAAGTATCCGGTTCTGCACAGGACACACAGGCGACCATCATGCATCTGGCCGATGCCGCCGAGCACCAGCGTGAACAGATTTCCGGCGCCAGCAGCACTATCGACAAGATGACCGTTGCGCTGCAGGACATGTCGAACAACGCGACCGAGTCCGCCCAGGTTGCCGAGAACTCGGTTGAACTGGCTGCCAAGGGTGGTGAGGCGGTGCGCCGCACCATCAACGGCATGGACAACATCCGTGAGCAGATCCAGGAAACATCGAAACGGATCAAGCGCCTGGGCGAGAGCTCCCAGGAGATCGGTAACATCGTTGAGCTGATCGAGGACATCGCCGACCAGACCAACATCCTGGCACTGAACGCAGCCATGCAGGCGGCCATGGCCGGTGAAGCGGGTCGTGGTTTCGCGGTGGTTGCCGACGAAGTACAGCGCCTTGCTGAACGTTCCGCCAACGCCACCAAACAGATTGAGGCGCTGGTACAGACCATCCAGGCAGATACCAACGAGGCGGTCAGTTCCATGGAAGCCAGTACCACGGAGGTGGTTGGTGGAGCCGGCCTCGCGGAGGATGCGGGTTCTGCCCTGCAGGAGATCGAGAAGGTATCCAATGAGATCGCCGGCATCATCACCAAGCTGGCCGATTCGGCGCAACAGGAATCTGCTGAAGCCCACCAGCTGAACGATACCATGGGCGTGATCCAGGAAATCACCCAGCAGACCACGGACGGTACCGCCAACGCGGCGGCCGAGATCGGGGAACTGGCAGAAAAGACCAACCGCCTGCATCAGTCCGTTGCCGGATTCGTTCTTCCGGAAAAAGTGTAACGGAAACGATCGTATGCACCTGCGACCTGTCCTGGCTGATGACCTGTTTCCCGCCCGGCTTTGCAGGTCCTGTTGTACAGCCTGTCCTGGGGACCTTTGATGACTGACGTGGAAAAACCTGATTACGCTACCCTGCGCTGGGTGAAGGAGGGTATGGATGAAACCATACTGCTCGCACGTCAGGCGCTGGAGGAGTATGTGTCCGCCGGTTTTACCGGTGAGGGTATCCAGGTCTACCTGCAGCATGTACACCAGCTGCTGGGCACCCTGCGCATGGTGCAGGTGTATGGAGCCGGCATGCTCGTGGAGGAGATGGAGCGTGTCGCCAGGCTGCTGACCGAAGGTGATATTTCGGGTAATGAGCGTATTGCCGAGTCCCTGATGCTGGGACTGGTGCAGTTACCGCCTTACCTGCAGCGGCTGGAAAAAGGTGAGCCGGACATTCCCCTGGTACTGCTGCCGGTGCTGAACGATCTCCGGGCGCTGCGGGATCTGCATCCTGCATCGGAAATCGTACTTTATGCCCCGAATCTTGATCGCCTGGTGGAACGTGAACCCGTGGTGCCGGGTTCGGGCAACAAACAGATTCCCCAGATCGTCAGAGGATTGCGCAACCGTTATCACAAGGGGTTGCTGCTCTGGTACCGGGAAAACGACCTGGACCAGGGGCTGCACGAAGTGCTGGACGTGTTGCAGAAGATCAATGCCGTCGCCGGCACTTTGAGGCTGCGCCGCCTGATGGATGCCGCCGAAGCACTGGTGGTGACGCTCATCGACGGGGAATTCACCGCCGATGCGGACGTCAAACAGCTGTTTGGCCGCATCGACCGGGTCATGAAGCGGCTGATCGAAAAAGGCGAGGAAAAAACCGTTCAGGATTTCCCTACAGATTTGCTGAAGAGCCTGCTGTATTTCGTTTCGCGCTCCCACTCGCTCAATCCGGTGGTGCAGACCGTAAAGCGTACCGCCGACCTGGCCAACAGTTTTCCGGACCAGATTCACAAATCACCGGCAGAAGCTGCTACCGGCGCCGATGAAAGCGTACTTCAGGCCGTTGCAGGCGCCTTGCTCGAGGATCTTCTGCAGGTCAAGGAAGCCCTGGACCTGTACATCCGTGGTGACAGAGAGGAGCTGCATCGCCTGAACGGGCTGGGTGAGCAGCTGATCAAGGCTGGGGATACCCTCGGCATGCTCGGTCGTGGTGCACTGCGGGAAAAACTCACAGCGGTGGCGGGCCGGCTGAACGATTCACTGGCCGTCAATGAGCTGCTGGATGATGATCAGCTCATGCAGATTGCCACAGTCATCGTTGAAGTGGAATCTGCTCTTTCCGCATCGGGTACAGGCAGCATGGACTCCGGACAGGAGGCTGCTGCCGTCCATGATCAGGAAACCGAAGAAGGCGTCAAGGCCGTCATCAAGGAAGCCTTTGCCGAATTCACGGCCATCAAATCCGGTGTCGAGCGCTACCTGCGGGGGGCGGTCGACGGTTCTGGCCTGGGCGAAGTTGCCGACAGTGTGCACAAGCTGGTGGGTGTGTTCGAGCTTGCCAAGCTGGATGTGGTGGCAGACATCATGAAACAGGCCGAGCCCGTGCTCCATGAGCTGAATCATGAGCATGTGCAGCTGAACGGCGTGCAGCAAAGCGCGCTGGTGGATCTGTTTGCCGGTATCGAGTACTACCTGGAAGCCCGTCTGGAAGAGCGCAGCAATCTGCGGCAATTCACCGACTATGCGGCAGATGCGCTGCTGCGCCTGACCTCGGAAGAAGCGGCGGAAGAAGCCGAGGTTCATCCGGAATTCGAAGAGCAGGCCTCCCGGGAAGCTGTTTCAGACGAAGAACTTTTTGCCGACTCCATGCTCACGGATGAACTGCCGGACGAAGAGGAACAGCTGGCTTCCACACTGATGCTGGAAGACGACGAGTCTGCTGAAGCTATGGAAGCAGAAGAGACGGAAGCCAGCCGGGAAACCGAAACAGTGGCTGAAGAAGCCGAAGCCGCAGAAACACAAACACCAGACAGCGGTATTGTCTTGCAGATGGATGACATCGATCCGGAAATCTTCGATATCTTCATCGAAGAGGCCGGTGAGGAACTGGAAGTCATTGGCAGTCAGTATCCCCTGTGGAAAGCAGACCACAGCGACGAGCAGGCACTGCAGAATTTCCGGCGCTCATTCCATACCCTCAAGGGCAGTGGCCGCATGGTGGGCGCGCAGATCATCGGCGAATTTTCCTGGGCGGTGGAGAATCTGCTGAACCGCATCATGGAAGGCAGCGTCAGTCCGGACGATGAAGTTATCGCCTACCTAGATGATGTGATGGCGGCTGTGCCCGTGCTGGTCAAGGCGCAGGCCGAAGGCGGTACAGTAAACATCGATGTGCCTGAACTGGAGAAACGGGGCTTTGCGCTCGCCGAACGCACCGCGCCGGCCGAAGAAGCCGTTGCCGAGGAGCCGGTCAGCGAAGACCTGTTCGATGCCGAACTGGCCGTGCTGGAAGAGCCCCTCAGCGAAGAGCTGGTCGACGAAGAAAGCGAATTCACAGAAGCAGGGGAAAGCGTGCTCGAGCACTCCTCCATTCTGCTCGCCGAAGATCTCGTGGAGATCTTTAAGGCCGAGTCCGCCACGCATCTGGCGGTTCTCGATAGCTTCATGATCGATTGTGACCACTGTGTCGTTGATCAGGATGTGGTCAGGGCCGTTCATACCCTGCATGGCAGTTCCCATCTCGCGGAAGTGGTGCCCATGGCAACACTGGCCGGTGAGATGGAACACTATTGCAAACACATGCACCAGCTTTCACATCCTGTCGATGAGGCGGCGCTGGCGTTGTTTGGCCGTTTCCGTGACACCATGCAGCAGATGCTGGATGCCATCAATTCCCCCGAGATCGAGATTGAAGGATGGGAATCGCTGGCAGAAGAGATCAAGGAGCATGATCATGCCCTGCCGGATGTGATTTCGGAGCTGCAGGCCTCCGGTGACACCGAAGCGCTCTCCGACCTGATTCCCGACCGCGAAACCCAGGAAGTCTTCCTGGAAGAAGCGGGCGAGATACTGCCCCAGCTGGCAGAGCATCTGGTGGCATGGCAGGAGAAGACTCTGCCGGACACCGGTGAAAAGATTCGCAGAGATCTGCATACCCTCAAGGGCGGTGCCCGCCTGGCCGGGTTTGTGTCTCTGGGTGATCTGTTGCACGGCGTGGAAGGTTTTTTCGACGCTTTGCTGGAAACCCGGGGTGAGGTGGATGCCGGCACCAGGAGCCGCGTGGCCGAATTGCTCGAAGATGTCGAGAACGCCCTGGACATGCTGCATCTGAACGGCAAGCTGCCGGACCTGAGTCCGCAGATAGAAATTGCTGACCAACTGGCCCGTGGTATGCAGCAGCTCACCGAAGAATCCGCGCAGCCTGCCGAACAGGATTCAGCGCTGATGATGGAGCATCCGGAAGAGGAACCAGAATCCATATTGCTGTCGGAGTCCTGGTCGGAAGAAGGTGAGTTTGTCCACGAGCCTCCTGTTCAGGAGAGCGTCCCTGTCGAGCCTGTCGCCGAGCTGACAAAACCGGATGTCGATCCGGAGTTGCTGGAAATCTTTCTCGAAGAAGCGGGGGAAATCAGCGAGCAGCTCGAAGAATTCTACGGCCAGTGGGAAGGTGATCTCACCGCCCATGCTTCCATCGATGGTCTGATGCGCAACCTGCACACGCTCAAGGGCAATGCACGCTTCGCGGGCCTGTTCCCCCTGGGGGATCTGAGCCATGCGCTGGAATCCCTGTTCGAGAATCTGGCCTCCGGTGAACTGGTTGCCAAAGATGAGCTGGTACCGCTGGTGCGCCAGGGGCTGGATGCCCTGGAAACAACCATCGACCAGCTGCAGCATTCCGGCGGCATGCCGCAACTGGCAGACGTGACCCGCTCGCTCGAACAGGCGGCTGCCGGTGAGGAATGGCAATTGCCGGCAGCGAAGATAGAACAAGAGCGGCGGGACGAATCCCTGCTCTCACAAAGCACGTCGCAGATGTCCGAAGTCAGCACCATGGTGGATACCCAGATGGATTCATCTTTCATCATGGATTCGCAGATGCTCACCGATTCGGAGCTGATGGGCGACAGCATGCTGATGGATGGCGAAGGCAAGGTGCTGCCATTCCCTGTCGGCGACATACCCACGCAGGCCAAGCATCGCCCGCCTCCCCTGCAGGCGGAAGAAGAGCAGGCAGGCAAGGGCGAGCGCGTCCGGGTGCTAGCGGAATTGCTCGACCAGATGGTAAACAATGCTGGTGAGGTGAGTATTTACCGCGCCCGGCTCGAACAGCACAACAAGACGGTTCAAAGTGATCTGCAGGAGCTCAACGAAACCATCTCGCGGCTGCGCAAACAGCTGCGTGCCCTGGAGCTGGAAACCGAAGCCCAGATCCGCTCGCGCCATGAACGGGAGAGCGACAGCCAGCGTTACCATGACTTCGATCCCCTGGAAATGGACCAGTATTCCACGCTGCAGCAGTTGTCCCGTGCATTGTCGGAAACCATCAATGACCTTTCCAACATCGGTGAAACACTGAGTGATCAGACCCGTGATGCCGATACGCTGATGCAGCAGCAGGCGCGGGTTACCAATGACCTCCAGGATGGACTGCTGCGCAGCCGCATGGTGCCTTTCAATCGTCAGGCTTCCAGGCTGCAGCGCGTGGTTCGCCAGACGGCACAGAACCTGGGCAAGAAGGCCGAACTCGATGTGCAGGGCGCAGAAGGCGAGATCGACCGTACCATACTGAATCGCATCATGGGGCTGCTGGAGCATTTGTTGCGCAATGCCGTGGCCCACGGTGTCGAGCCGCCTGAGCTTCGAACCGAACACGGCAAGCCGGAAACCGGCAGAGTCTCGCTGGTCCTGTCCCGGGAAGGTACGGAAGTGGTGCTGACCATCTCCGATGACGGTGCAGGCCTGGACAGTGACGCGATCCGCAAGAAAGCGGTGGCCAACGGCATGCTGGAAGCAGACGCGGAAGTGAATGAGGATGCGCTCTACCAGTTCATCCTGCAGCCGGGATTCACCACCGCGACGGAAGTCACCCAGGTGGCCGGTCGCGGTGTGGGCATGGATGCGGTGGTCAGCGAGATCAAACAGCTGGGCGGTTCGCTGGAGATCCTTTCCCAGCGGGGGCGCGGCAGCAGTTTCGTCATTCGTCTGCCCTTTACGCTGGCGATATCCGAAGCGCTGCTGGTGCAGGTGGCAGACGAAACTCTGGCCATCCCCCACGGCTCGGCAGAAGTCATTATCCGTGTTTCACGCAAGGATCTGCGGGCCTGCTACAGCGGCTACAGCGGCTACAGCGGCTACAGCGAAGGTATCGAATACAACGGTCACCAGTACCCGGTGCGTTATCTCGGGGCGATGCTGGGTATCGCTGAGCCGATGATTCAGGACAACGTGAAATGGTATCCACT
>NZ_JBHNMF010000018.1:7789-21922 GCF_048562965.1 Thiolapillus sp.
GCTACAGCGGCTACAGCGAAGGTATCGAATACAACGGTCACCAGTACCCGGTGCGTTATCTCGGGGCGATGCTGGGTATCGCTGAGCCGATGATTCAGGACAACGTGAAATGGTATCCACTGCTGCTGGTCAGAGCCGGTGAGCAACGCATGGCCATACAGGTCGATCAGTTGCTGGGTAACTACCAGATCGTGGTCAAGTCCATTGGTGCGCAACTCAGCGGCGTGCGCTGGTTCACCGGCGGTACGATCCTGGCGGATGGCAAGATAGCCCTGCTGCTGGATGTGAATGCGCTGGTGCGTTCCGACGTACTGACCCAGGCGCCCATCGTGGAACAGGAAGAGGAGACGGCCGGCATTACCGTCATGGTGGTGGACGATTCCATTACCGTTCGCAAGGTCACCAGCCGTTTGCTGGAGCGCCACAACATGCAGGTATTGACTGCGAGGGATGGCGTGGACGCCATTACCGTGCTGCAGGAGGCCAAGCCGGACGTCATGCTGCTGGATATCGAAATGCCGCGCATGGACGGTTATGAGCTGGCGCGCCATATTCGCAATACTCCCAACCTGGCGGATATCCCCATTATCATGATTACGTCGCGTACCGGTGAAAAACACCGCGAACGTGCCATGAGACTGGGTGTGAATCGTTACCTAGGCAAGCCCTACCAGGAAGCGGATTTGCTCGAAAACATCTACACACTGCTGGCGGAGAATAGCGATGCATAGCGTTGATACAGGCGCCGCCACTGACTTTCAGGGGCTGCTGATACCGCAACGGCAAATGCCACTGCTGCTCCCGTCCTCGGCGGTGATCGAGATACTGGGCTACCGTGAAGTCAGTGAAAGTGCTGCGGATGCCAGCTGGATACTGGGCAGCTTTTCCTGGCGAAACCTGGTGCTGCCGCTGGTTTCCATGGAGCGGGTGCTGGGTGTGGAGCGGGAAGGCAAGCGCGGGCGCAAGCGCATCATCGTCGTGCATGTCTTTTCTGACAAGCTGAAAACGCCTTTCATGGGTATCGAAGCTACAGGTATGCCGCGTCTGGTGAGTCTCAACGAAGAAACGCTGGAAGTGCTGGATGGTGAACCCTGGCCTGATGACTGGCCTATCAGTGACCGGGTGAAGGTGCAGGACCTGGAAGCGCTGATACCGGATCTCGACCGTCTCGGGGCGCTGTTACAGAAAGTCACCCCATAGTGCCTGAGCGGCAGCAATTGCTGCCAGTGGTGCTGTTTCGGTGCGCAGTATTCTCGGCCCCAGGCGTACGGCTCTGCAGCCCGCAGCCAGCGCCGCTTTTCTTTCCGCTTCGCTGAAGCCCCCTTCAGGGCCAATCAGAAAGCACAGCTCCGAAGTGGGTCTTACGATACCGGAAAGGCCGGTAACCGCATCGGGATCCATGAACAGGACGTTTTCCTCCCGCTGTTCCAGCCAGGACGAGAAGCTTTCTGCGGGGTGCAGTTCGGGAATCCTGCGGCGGCCGGATTGTTCACAGGCGCTGATGATCACGGCCTGCCAGTGCTGCATGCGTTTGTCACGGCGCGGGCCGCTCAGCCTGACCTGGGTGCGTTCGGAAAATAGGGGCGTGATCTGCTGCACACCCAGTTCCACGCTTTTTTGTATGGCCAGATCCATACGCTCTCCCCTTGAGATGCCCAGTGCCAGCCGAATGGACAGCCTGGGGTCTGGCTCCGGTTCTGTGGCGCCGATGATGGTGGCGCTCACCGCCTTCCTGTCGACCTGTATCAGCCGGGCCCGATAGTCCCGGCCATCCTGGCCGTTGAACAGGATGATCTCCTGGCCGGTCTGCATGCGCAGCACCTGCCGCAGATGGCGGGCAACGTTGGCGGGAAGCTGCAGGTCCGAGCCTGCAGCCAAAGGATCCGGCACCCAGTTACGTGGCAGACGCACCGCTGGCTATTCCAAGGCCCGAACAGATCTCGAGTACGCTGCCGGACTGGTTCATGGTGTAGAAATGCAGTCCGGGTGCGCCGCCTTCCAGCAGTTGCCGGCAAAGTGCGGTGACCACTTCGGCACCAAAAGCCTGGATGCTGCTCAGGTCGTCGCCGTAGGCTTCCAGGCGTTTTCTGATCCAGCGCGGGATCTCCGCGCCGCAGGCGTCCGAGAAGCGCGCCAGTGAGCTGTAGTTGGTGATGGGCATGATGCCTGGCACGATGGGGATGTCGATGCCACGCTGTTTGCAGTCGTCGAGAAAACGCCAGTAGGCATCGGCGCTGTAGAAATACTGCGTGATGGCGCCGTGCGCACCGCTTTCGACCTTGCGCCTGAAGTTATCCAGGTCTGCCAGTGCATTTTCCGCCTGGGGATGGAATTCGGGGTAGGCGGCCACTTCGATATGGAAGTCCTCACCGAAAGACTGGCGGATCAGCGCTACCAGTTCATTGGCATAGTTGAGTTCGCCAAGACCGCCCAGCCCCGAGCCGGAAGGAAGGTCGCCACGCAGCGCAACGATGCGGTGTATGCCCTGTTCCCGGTACCGTGTCAGGATCTCCAGGATTTCTTCCTTGTCCGTCCCGATGCAGGATAGGTGCGGAGCGGTGTCTATGCCCTGTTCCCGCAGCCAGTCCACGGTGGCGAAGGTGCGCTCCTGGGTGGAGCCGCCGGCGCCGTAGGTAACGCTGAAATATTCCGGGTTCAGGTGGTTGAGTTCGCCCACCACGGTCTTGAGCTTTTCCATGCCCTTTTCGGTCTTGGGCGGAAACAGCTCGAAGCTGATGGCGGGGGTGTCTTTGTCTGATGTGTCCATGCTTGAAACAGCCGCCGGGATGCTTTTTGGCTGTCCCGGCGGTCTGCCCTCAGTAGCGGTAATGGTTCGGTTTGTAGGGGCCTTCCATGGGAACGCAGATGTAGTTGGCCTGCACCTGCGAGAGCTGGGTGAGATTGACGCCGATCTTGTCGATATGCAGGCGCGCCACTTCCTCATCCAGTTTCTTGGGCAGGATATAGACTTCGTTCTTGTACTCGCCGGTCTGGTTGAACAGCTCCATCTGCGCCAGCACCTGGTTGGTGAAGGAGTTGGACATGACGAAGCTGGGGTGGCCGGTGGCGCAACCCAGGTTCACCAGGCGTCCCTGAGCCAGCAGGATAATACGCTTGCCGTCGGGGAAGATGATGTGATCCACCTGGGGTTTGATCTCTTCCCACTGGTACTGCTCCAGGCTGGCGACGTTGATTTCGTTGTCGAAGTGCCCGATGTTGCACACGATGGACTGGTCTTTCATCGCCGCCATGTGGTCGTGGTCGATGACATGGAAGTTGCCGGTGGCGGTGACGAAGATATCAGCCTGGGAGGCGGCATCGTCCATGGTAACCACGCGATAGCCTTCCATCGCCGCCTGCAGGGCGCAGATCGGATCGATTTCGGTGATCCAGACGGTGGCGCCGAGGCCGCGCAGCGACTGGGCGCAACCCTTGCCCACGTCACCATAACCCAGTACCACGGCGATCTTGCCGGCGATCATCACGTCGGTGGCGCGCTTGATGCCGTCCACCAGAGACTCACGGCAGCCGTAGAGGTTGTCGAACTTGGATTTGGTGACCGAGTCGTTGACGTTGAAGGCGGGGAAGGGAAGGTCGTTGTTTTCCGCCATCTGGTACAGTCGGTGGACGCCGGTGGTGGTTTCTTCGGTAACGCCCCTGATGTTCTTCAGGATGTTGGAATACCAGCCGGGCTGGTCTGCCACCCGCTGTTTGATAGCCGCGTAGAGCACTTCTTCTTCGCTGCTGGGGTTGTCCAGTACAGACAGGTCTTTCTCCGCCTTTGCACCCAGGTTGATGAGCAGGGTGGCATCACCGCCGTCATCCAGGATCATGTTCGGTGTGCCGCCATCGGACCAGGCCATGATGCGGTGCGTGTAGTCCCAGTATTCAGTCAGGGTTTCACCCTTGAAGGCAAACACGGGGATGCCTTCCGCGGCAATGGCTGCGGCGGCATGATCCTGGGTGGAGTAGATGTTGCAGGATGCCCAGCGCACTTCGGCGCCGAGGGTGGTCAGGGTCTCGATGAGAACCGCCGTCTGGATGGTCATGTGGAGGGAGCCTGCAATGCGGGCACCCTTGAGGGGCTTGCTGTCGCTGTACTTGTCACGTAGCGCCATCAGGCCGGGCATCTCGGTTTCCGCAATGGCGATTTCCTTGCGACCCCAGTCGGCCAGGGACAGGTCTGCTACTTTGTAATCTTCGTTGCTCATGATTCAACCTCGTTCTATGTCAAATGATGAGCGCCGTTTTTCTCTGTTACGCCCGTGCCGAGCCTGGCAGGTAAATCCTGTCGCAGCGCTCCTCGGCAGCAGGTGAATGCGGGGTTACAACCCGGCGTCGGCTTTCAGTGCTTCGGCCTTGTCAGTGCGCTCCCAGCTGAAAGCGCCGGTCGCTTCGTCGTATTCCCGGCCAAAATGCCCGTAGGCGGCCGTCTGGCAATAGATGGGACGGATCAGGTCCAGCATCTGGCTGATTCCCCAGGGGGTCAGATCGAAATGCTTGCTGATGAGTTCCACAATGACCTTGTCGTCCACCTTGCCGGTGCCAAAGGTGTTGATGGACACCGAAGTGGGTTGTGCCACACCGATGGCGTAGGATACCTGAATTTCACAGCGGTCCGCCAGCCCCGCCGCGACGACGTTCTTGGCCACATAGCGACCGGCATAGGCTGCGGAGCGGTCCACCTTGGAAGGGTCCTTGCCGGAAAAAGCACCGCCGCCATGACGGGCCGAGCCGCCGTAGGTGTCGACGATGATCTTGCGTCCGGTAAGGCCACAGTCGCCCACCGGGCCACCGATGACGAACTTGCCTGTGGGGTTGATGTGGATACGGGTATCCTTGGTGATCCACTCTTTGGGCAGTACCGGCTTGATAATGTTTTCCATCACCGCTTCCTGAAGGTCATCCAGTTCGATATCGGGATCGTGCTGGGTTGACAGCACGACGGCATCCACGCCAACGATCTTGCCGTCGCTGTAGTGCATGCTCACCTGGCTCTTGGCGTCCGGGCGCAGCCAGGGCAGTACCTTGCTCTTGCGCATTTCCGCCTGGCGCTGTACCAGCAGATGGGAATAGGTCAGCGGGGCAGGCATCAGCACCTCTGTTTCATTGGTGGCATAGCCAAACATCATGCCCTGGTCGCCTGCGCCTTGGTCTTCGGGTTTTTCCCTGTCCACGCCCTGGCCGATATCACTGGACTGCTTGCCGATGAGAGACATGACGGCGCAGGTGCTGCCGTCGAAACCCACGTCTGAGCTGGTATAACCGATATCGCAGATCACCTTGCGCACCAGTTCGTCAAGATCCACCCAGGCATTGGTCGTGATCTCGCCGGCGACGATGACCGCGCCGGTCTTGACCATGGTTTCGCAGGCCACGCGGGCGTGCTGTGGATTCTCGTCCTGCTCGAGGATGGCATCCAGAACGGCGTCTGAAATATGATCGGCAACCTTGTCAGGATGGCCTTCGGATACAGACTCGGAAGTAAAGGTAAAGTCACTCATAAATTTATCCTATGCGCCGCTCTTGCGCTTGACCTCCATGGATGGAGGAAATACTGGAATTGTCTGGAACAGTTCCAGTGCCCTGTGCTCGCGGCATAACGTACATCCTGTACATGAAAAAACCCGTCTTGCGCAGCAAAGACGGGTTTCTCGGCGTTAGTGTCGGAAGCTCGCTTTAGCTGCATTTTTTAAGCGCCCGCAATCTGAGTTCAAATTGGCGCATTGGCGTGAATTATCGCTATCCTCGCAGAATTGTCAACTTTTTATTTGTTGGCACTGTTGCTAAACTAACCGGCTATCGAACAACAAATTCCGAGAGAACAGCCATGGTTTCCCTGCAAACACCCGTATGTGATTTTGGCAAGCCTGCCGTTGATTTCTCCCTTCCCGGCACAGATGGAAAGGTCTGGACACTGGAAGATTGCCGGGGGAAAAAGGGGCTGCTGGTGATGTTCATCTGCAATCACTGCCCCTATGTGAAGGCCGTACTCGACCGTCTGGTGCGGGATACCCGCGAGCTGCATGAACTGGGCGTCAATTCCGTCGCCATCATGTCCAATGATCCACACCAGTATGAAGAGGATTCTTTCGAGAACATGCAGAAGATTGCCAGGGAAAAAGACTTTCCCTTCCCGTATCTTCTCGACGCCACACAGGAAGTGGCGAAAGCCTATGGCGCAGTCTGCACGCCGGATTTCTTTGGCTACAATGCCGATCTGCAGCTCCAGTACCGGGGGCGCCTGGCAGTACCGGGGGCGCCTGGACGCCAGCCGCAAGGAGGCCGCACCGAAGATGCCCGTCGCGATCTGTTCGAGGCCATGAAGCATGTGGCGGAAACAGGGAAGGGACCCGAAGTTCAGATTCCCAGCATGGGGTGCTCTATAAAATGGCTTGGGGAATAAAGGCTTGCTGAAAATAATTCTGTTGCGGCGTTCGCAAGTTCAATTGCGCTGTTTGTTGAGATAGGCTGCTTAACAGTATGAAAACTGTTGTTTTTAAGTCGAAAAAGGCATCTCTGGGAGAATCGAATCTAATTTTAGTTTATGGGCATATTCAAAACATCGGTAGCTTCTGGGATGCTACAAGCGTTATGCTTTCTAAATACTCAGTATAGTTTTTCAAGGGGACGACTAGGCTAGTCCCCGTATGTTCTGAATCCGGCCTTCCAGATTTGCTGTTTGGAGGGAGAGGGTTTTCTATCAGCTTGAAATCATAGGGAGGGGCTTATGTCCTCGCGTAAAGATCTCGCCAATGCTATCCGTGCTCTGAGCATGGACGCCGTTCAAAAAGCAAATTCCGGTCACCCCGGAGCACCCATGGGTATGGCGGATATCGCCGAAGTGTTGTGGAACGGCCACATGAAACACAACCCTTCCAATCCTGCGTGGGCGGATCGTGACCGTTTCGTTCTGTCCAACGGCCACGGCTCCATGCTGATCTACTCCCTGCTGCATCTCACCGGCTACGATCTGAGCATCGATGACCTGAAGGCATTCCGCAAGCTTCATTCCAAGACCCCTGGCCACCCTGAGTATGGCTATACCCCCGGTGTTGAAACCACCACCGGTCCGCTGGGACAGGGCATCACCAACGCGATCGGCATGGCATTGGCCGAGCGCACGCTGGCGGCCCAGTTCAATCGTGAAGGTCATGATATTGTCGATCACTACACTTACACGTTCCTGGGTGACGGCTGCATGATGGAAGGCATCTCTCACGAGAGCTGTTCTCTGGCCGGTGTCTGGGGCCTGGGTAAACTGATTGCTTTCTGGGATGACAACGGTATTTCCATCGATGGCCACACCGAAGGCTGGTTCCGCGATGATACGCCCAAGCGTTTCGAGGCTTATGGCTGGCATGTGATCCGTGATGTTGACGGCCACGACGCCGATGCCATCGACAAGGCGATCCACGAAGCCAAGTCCGTGAACAACAAACCTACCCTGATCTGCTGCAAGACTGTCATCGGTTACGGTGCGCCCAACCTGTGCGGTTCCCACGATTGCCACGGTGCGCCCCTGGGTGATGAAGAGATCAAGGCCACCCGCGAGAACCTGGGTTGGCCATACGGCCCCTTCGAGATCCCCGATGAAATCTACGCAGGCTGGGATGCGAAAGAGAAAGGCAAGGCGGCTGAAGACGCCTGGGCCGAGAAATTTGCCGCTTACAAGGCTGCCTACCCTGAGCTGGCTGCAGAATTCGAACGCCGCATGAACGGTGACCTGCCGGACAATTGGCAGCAGGTGGCAGATGATTACATCAAGGCTACTGACGAAGCGGCCGCCAGCCCCGCTACCCGCCAGGCTTCCCAGAAAGCCATTACCGCCTATGCCGCGGCATTGCCTGAGTTTCTGGGCGGTTCTGCCGACCTGACGCCGTCCAACCTGACTTCCTGGCCGGATTCCAAGACCATCACCGATACGGTTGCCGACGGCAACTATATTTCTTACGGTGTGCGCGAGTTCGGTATGTCCGCCATCATGAACGGCGTGACCCTGCACGGTGGCTTCATCCCTTTCGGCGGCACTTTCCTGATGTTCTCCGAATATGCCCGCAACGCGCTGCGTATGGCGGCGCTGATGGGTATTCGCAGCCTGTTCGTCTATACCCATGATTCCATCGGTCTGGGCGAAGACGGTCCGACTCACCAGCCTATCGAGCAGATTTCCACCCTGCGCCTGATCCCCAACATGAGCACCTGGCGTCCCTGCGATGCGGTAGAGACAGCCGTTGCCTGGAAATGTGCCGTGGAAAAGAAGAGCGGGCCTTCCTGCCTGATCTTCTCCCGTCAGGGGTTGCCTCATCAGACGCGTTCCGATGATCAGCTGTCCCTCATCGCCCATGGCGGTTATATCCTGCAGGATTGCGATGGCACGCCGGATGCGATCATCATCGCAACCGGCTCTGAAGTGGCTCTGGCCATGGACGCCGCCAAGGAACTGACCGGCGAAGGCAAGAAGATCCGTGTGGTTTCCATGCCCTGCACCGAAGTATTCGATGAGCAGGATCAGGAATACAAGGATTCCGTCCTGCCGCCCAGCGTCACCGCACGGGTGGCCGTTGAAGCCGGTGTGACCGACTTCTGGTACAAGTATGTGGGTACCGGCCGGGTAGTGGGTATCGATCGCTTCGGCGAATCTGCACCTGCCGGAGAGCTGTTCCCGCACTTTGGTTTCACCGTTGAACACGTAGTGGGTGCGGTCAAAGGCGTCATGTAATTATTTTCGGCGCTCTCCCCGTGGAGAGCGCCGCTTGGTATTTTTGTGGATAATATTGGAGAAGACTTATGACTATCAAAGTCGGTATTAACGGTTTTGGCCGCATTGGCCGTATGGTATTTCGCGCAGTAACCAATGATTTCCCCGATGTGGAAATCGTGGGCATCAACGACCTGCTGGAAGCTGATTACCTGGCCTACATGCTCAAGTACGATTCTGTACATGGCCGTTTCCCCAAGGACGTTTCCGTTGACGGCAACAACTTCGTTGTCGACGGCAAGAAGATCCGTCTGACTGCCGAGCGTGATCCTGCAGACCTGAAATGGGACGAGGTTGGCGCCGAGATCGTTATCGATTGCACCGGTTTCTTCCTCACCGAAGAAAGCTGCCAGAAGCACATCGACGCGGGTGCCAAGAAAGTTGTACAGAGTGCGCCCTCCAAGGACGGCACTCCCATGTTCGTCTATGGTGTAAACCATGAAACCTATGCAGGTCAGGCTATTGTTTCCGCCGCTTCCTGTACCACCAACTGCCTGGCGCCTGTCGCCAAGGTACTGAATGACAAGTGGGGCCTGAAGCGTGGTCTGATGACCACAGTTCACGCGGCAACAGCAACCCAGAAAACCGTAGACGGCCCTTCCATGAAAGACTGGCGCGGTGGCCGCGGCATCCTGGAGAACATCATTCCTTCCTCCACCGGTGCAGCCAAGGCGGTTGGTGTGGTTCTGCCTGAACTGAACGGCAAGCTCACCGGTATGGCTTTCCGCGTACCCACCTCTGACGTGTCTGTTGTGGATCTGACCGTCGAGCTGGACAAGGAAGCTTCCTATGACGACATCTGCGTGGCCATGAAAGAAGCCTCTGAAGGTTCCATGAAGGGCACGCTGGCTTACACCGACGAGAAAGTGGTTTCCACCGATTTCCGTGGATTCAGCGCTTCCTCCATCTTCGATGCCGGCGCCGGCATTGCACTGGATGGCACTTTCGTAAAAGTGGTCTCCTGGTATGACAACGAGTACGGTTATACCTGCAACATGATGCGTTTCGTTGAGCACGTAGCCAAGAACTAAGCGGTACGGTAATACGGGGTGGATGCCTCCACCCCGTATCCTCAGCACACCAGTCTGTTTCGCAAAAGCCCGTGCTTTTGCAAAATATTCTGAATTTCAACATTCCAGCAGGAGATGTCAGCATGTCTGTTATCAAGATGACCGATCTCGATCTGGCCGGTAAGCACGTACTTATCCGTCAGGATCTCAACGTTCCCGTGAAAGACGGCAAGGTAACTTCCGACAAGCGTATCCGCGCTTCCATACCCACCATCAAGCACTGCATCGGCCAGGGCGCCAAGGTCATGCTCATGTCTCACCTGGGGCGTCCCACGGAAGGCGAGCCTGCAGAGGAGTTTTCACTCAAGCCTGTGGCGGACTATCTGACAGAAGCGTTGGGCCAGGAAGTGGCGCTGGTGAAAGATTATCTGGAGAAAGCTCCCGAGCTGGACAATGGCCAGGTGGTGCTGCTGGAGAATGTCCGTTTCAACAAGGGCGAGAAGGCCAATGATGAGGCGCTGTCCAAGAAATACGCTGCCCTGTGTGATGTCTATGTGATGGATGCTTTCGGTACGGCTCACCGTGCCCAGGCCTCCACTCATGGTGCCGGCAAGCTTGCTCCTGTCGCCTGTGCCGGTCCTCTACTCGCAGGCGAGCTGGATGCCCTGGGTAAGGCGCTGCACAATCCCAAGCGTCCCATGGCCGCTATCGTTGGCGGTTCCAAGGTTTCCACCAAGCTTACCGTACTCGAAAGTCTGTCCAAGGTTGTGGATCAGCTGATTCCCGGCGGCGGCATCGCAAATACTTTCATCGCTGCCTGCGGTCACAATGTGGGCAAGTCCCTGTATGAAGCCGACTTGGTGGACGAAGCCAAGCGGCTGATGGAAGCAGCCAAGGCCAAGGGTGGTGAAATTCCCGTACCGACCGATGTGGTGGTGGGCAAGGAGTTTTCCGAAGATACCGAAGCGACGGTGAAAAAAGTGGACGAAGTGGAAGATGATGACATGATCTTCGATATCGGCCCCGAGACCGCAGCACGCTTTGGCGAGATGATGAAGGCCGCTGGCACCATCGTCTGGAACGGCCCGGTTGGCGTGTTCGAGTTCGACCAGTTTGGCGAGGGCACCAAAACCCTGGGACTGGCGATTGCCGAATCCGATGCTTTTTCCATTGCCGGCGGTGGAGATACCCTGGCGGCCGTGGACAAATACGGCATCGCGGATCGTGTATCCTATATTTCCACCGGTGGCGGCGCTTTCCTGGAGTTTCTCGAAGGCAAGAAATTGCCTGCCGTAGCCATGCTGGAAGAGCGCGCCAAATCCTGATTGCATCCTGCCGGCCGCCGTTTGTCGCGGCCGGTGCAGTATCGACTGAGACCACATATGCCGAGACGTACGAAAATTGTAGCCACACTGGGACCCGCCACCGACGACCTCAAGGTACTTGACGAGGTAATCGCTGCCGGTGTGGACGTGGTGCGTCTGAATCTCTCGCACGGCTCCCATGAGGAGCATGCAGAGCGCGCCGAGACCATTCGCAACCGCTGTCGGGCCTCCGGCAGGCAGGTGGGCGTACTGGCCGATCTGCAGGGACCGAAGATCCGCATCGGATCGTTCAAGAACGGGCCTGTCCAGCTCGATGAAGGTGATCAGTTCGTACTGGATACCGCACTGGGCAAGAAAAGCGGCAACGCCGAACGCGTCAGCGTCACCTACAAGGCGCTGCCGGAAGAAGTTTCACGGGGCGATACGCTGTTGCTGGACGATGGCCAGATCGTACTCTGGGTGGAAGAAGTTATCGATCACGAAGTTCGCTGCAAGGTCACTGTGGGCGGTACGCTTTCTGACAAGAAAGGTATCAACAAACAGGGTGGCGGGCTTTCCACGCCTGCGCTGACCAAAAAAGACAAGGAAGACATCAAGTTCGCTGCCAGCATCGAGGCGGATTATGTGGCCGTGTCTTTCGTGCGCAGTGCTGAAGATGTCAACATGGCGCGCCAGCTTCTCCGTGAAGCGGGTGGCAAGGGCGGCATTATTTCCAAGATAGAAAGGGCAGAAGCCCTCGGCACCATCGAAGAGATCATCGAAGCCTCCGATGCCATCATGGTGGCCCGGGGGGATCTGGGTGTCGAGATCGGTGATGCGGAACTGCCGGCGGTGCAGAAGATGCTCATCAGCAAGGCTCGCTCCATGAACTCCGTGGTGATTACGGCCACCCAGATGATGCAGTCGATGATCGATTCGCCCATACCCACCCGGGCAGAAGTGTTCGATGTGGCCAATGCCGTTATCGACGGTACCGATGCGGTCATGCTCTCGGCGGAAACGGCAGCGGGCAAGTATCCAGCCAAAGCGGTGGAAGCCATGGTGAGGGTGTGTGCCGAAGCAGAAAAGCAGGCGGCCACCCGGGTATCCGACCATCGCCTGCACAGCATGTTCGGGCGCATCGATGAAACCATCGCCATGGCGTCCATGTACACGGCCAATCACCTGGGCGTAAAAGCCATTGCCGCACTGACAGAATCCGGCTCCACTGCCAAGTGGATGTCGCGCATTTCATCCGGTATTCCCATCTATGCCCTGACGTCTCATGTTGCCACGCGACGCAAGGTAACCCTGTACCGCGGTGTCTATCCGGTCAGTTTCGACGTGACAGGCTACAATTCGCAAATGGCGAATATCGAGGTGATCGAGGAACTGCGTCGTCGTGGTGCGGTGCGTGATGGCGATCTGGTGATCATCACCAAGGGTGACCTGTCCGGCGTGGAAGGCGGCACCAATGTAATGAAAATTGTGCGCGTCGGGGATGTTTTTGTTCCTGAATGCGAGTGAGATACAGCGGTCGGTGAGCTGTTGCAGTCACCGGCCATAACAGTGAATTCAAAATAACCTGAAAAGGAGAGAATCATGGCTCTGATTTCCATGCGTCAACTACTGGACTATGCCGCTGAACACGACTTCGGCATGCCCGCATTCAACGTAAACAACATGGAGCAGGTGCATGCCATCATGCAGGCTGCCGATGAACTGGACAGCCCGGTCATCATGCAGGGCAGCGCCGGCGCCCGTTCCTATGCAGGCGAACCTTTCCTGCGCCACCTGATCACTGCGGCGACCGAGATGTATCCTCATATTCCCATCGTCATGCACCAGGATCACGGTTCCGAGCCTGCGGTATGCCTGCGTTCCATCCAGTCCGGCTTCACCTCCGTGATGATGGACGGCTCCCTGATGGCCGACATGAAAACCCCATCCACCTTCGAGTACAACGTGGATACCACCAAAACCGTTATGGACATGGCGCACGCCGGTGGTGTTTCCGTAGAGGGCGAACTGGGCTGCCTGGGCTCCCTGGAGACCGGCATGATGGGCGAGGAAGACGGTCACGGTTCCGATGACAAGCTGGACATGGATCAGCTGCTCACCGATCCCGATGAAGCCGCAGATTTCGTCAAGAAGACCGGCGTGGACGCGCTGGCCATCGCCATCGGTACCTCCCACGGCGCCTACAAGTTCACCAAGCCACCTACAGGTGAAGTACTGCGTATCGACCGCATCCGTGAGATTCACGCACGCCTGCCCAACACCCACCTGGTTATGCACGGTTCCTCTTCCGTACCCCAGGAATGGCTGAAGATCATCAATGAATTCGGTGGTGACATGGGCGAGACCTACGGTGTGCCTGTCGAAGAGATCGTCGAGGGTATCAAGAACGGTGTACGCAAGGTCAACATCGATACGGATCTGCGTATGGCGTCTACCGGTGCGGTACGTCGCCACATGGCCGAGAATCCTTCCAACTTCGATCCTCGCAAATTCCTCAAGGCATCCACCGAAGCCATGGCAGGTATTTGCAAGGCACGCTTCGAAGCCTTTGGTTCAGCAGGCCATGCCTCCAAGATCAAACCCATTTCCCTGGAGGAAATGTACAAGCGTTACGAGTCCGGCTCGCTGGACCCGAAAGTCAGCTGATCCCGTCAGTCGCAGGCTCGGAGTCAAATCATTTTAAGGGATTGGTTTTCATAGCCAATCCCGTGATTTGACTCCGACCCTTTATTAGTGCAAGGCTACGAGTCGGGCCCGCTGGATACCAAGGTCAGCTGGCTAGTCTGACCGAGACTACAAAAATGGCGCCCAGGCGCCTTTTTTGTAGTTCCATCAAAGAATAAAAGCGCCACAAGGGCGCTTTTTATGCACATTAATGGCCTTGACACCGGTTACCAATATGTGCGAAATAATCCGAACTTGTTTATCCGCCCAAATATGATGGCGTTTCCGCAGTGTAGTTGTTCGGACAATGATGCACCCATTATTGCCGCTTGATTACCGAATATGGCCAAACGTTCAAATAGGTAACCACGGA
>NZ_JBHNMF010000019.1:0-20486 GCF_048562965.1 Thiolapillus sp.
ACTAATTTATCCGCCATATTAGTCGACTCTAATATTCATTGCTCCAAAAAATTGGGAAACTTCAGTTGTCAGAAAGAGTTGGTGGTATTCCAATGCAGTAATTTATCCCTGAATTTGTACAGCCGGGTTGGGTGGGATATGTGCAGTTGTGGGGCGGGAGCGGCGTGTTTGTGCAGAACTGTTGCAACTTTCCGGGCAGGAGCGGGTCATAAGGGTTGTGGGCATGAACACCCCACAAGGTTTTCGAACCATTACATTTACTCCCTTTGGTAATACTTAGACCGGCGTACTCAGGTACGCCGGCTTTTTTTTGTGTATCATTTGCGGGGTTAATATTCTGGTACGGGGAGAAATATGAAAATCGGGCAGTTTTCACTGGCAGGCCTGCTGTTGCTGGCCACTGGCGGTGCGTGGGCGGGAGAGGCCACACTGAATACGGGCGATACGGCCTGGATACTCACATCAACGGCGCTGGTGCTCTTCATGACCTTGCCGGGGCTTGCACTGTTCTATGGCGGCCTGGTGCGCAGCAAGAACGTGCTGTCGGTGCTGATGCAGTGCTTTGCCATCGCGGGGGTCAGTTCGATCCTGTGGCTGATTGCCGGCTACAGCCTGGCTTTTGGCGAAGGCAACGCGTGGATCGGTGATTTCAGCAAGGTGCTCATGGCCGGAATAGGAAGAGAGAGTCTTTCGGGCAATATTCCCGAATCCCTGTTCATGCTGTTTCAGATGACTTTTGCCATCATCACACCGGCGCTGGTAGTGGGCGGTTTCGCCGAGCGCATGAAGTTTTCCGCCATGCTGCTCTTCAGCGCGCTGTGGCTGATGCTGGTGTATGTGCCGGTGACCCACTGGGTTTGGGGCGGTGGCTGGCTGGGCCAGATGGGTCTGTATGATTTTGCCGGCGGCACCGTGGTACATATCACAGCTGGTGCCGCGGCGCTGGTCACGGCACTGGTCATGGGGCCACGCCGCGGTTTTCCGACCACGCCTTTCACGCCCCACAACATGACCATGACAGTGACCGGGGCAGGCATGCTCTGGGTGGGCTGGTTCGGTTTCAATGGCGGCAGTGCCCTGGCGGCGAACGGTGATGCGGCCATGGCCATGCTGGTGACGCATATTTCCGCTGCTACCGGGGCCATGACCTGGATGTTCATCGAATGGAAGAAGTTCGGCAAGCCCAGCGCCCTGGGTGTCGTCACCGGCATGGTGGCCGGGCTGGGCACCATTACCCCCGCTTCCGGCTTTGTCGGGCCTGGCGGGGCGCTGATCATCGGCCTGCTGGCGGGCAGCATCTGCTTTACGGCTACCATGTACCTCAAGCAGGTGCTCAAGATCGATGATTCCCTGGATGTTTTCCCCGTCCACGGTGTTGGCGGCATGCTGGGTACCATGCTCGCAGGAGTATTCTCCGCCGCCAGCCTGGGTCTGTTCAGTGGCTATGGTTTTGCCGACGGCATCAGCAGCATGGGCGGACAGGTCTGGGTACAGTTCATAGGTGTTGCTGCCACCCTGGTGTTTACCGTCGTACTGACCTGGGGCATCCTGAAAGTGGTGGCGGCAGTGACAGGTGGTTTGCGTGTTGATGCCGACCAGGAGCAGGAAGGCCTGGATATCGTGCTGCACGAGGAACGGGGCTACGACATTCATTGACGGATGTTTTTCCTGCAGGCAGGAAGGCCGCCGGAAACGGCGGCTTTTTTGCTGATAAGATGTTGTTTTTCCTGAGCTGGCGCGAGATATGAGTGAGTGGATGGCATTGCCGGTGGCGTTTGTCGTTGCTGTGGTGTTGTGCTGGCGCTTTTCATCACCGGGTTCGCTGTTTCATGTGCTCGATCATCCCGGTGAACGTTCCCTGCACCAGCAGGCCACCCCCCGCAGCGGTGGCGTAGCCCTTGTCCTGGGCCTGCTGGCGGGCTGGGGACTGGCAACGAGCCTGGGCGGAATGAAAGCCGATGAGCTGTCGGTCTGGATGATGTCCGGCGTGGTGGTGCTGGCCATCGTCGGTGCTGTCGATGACCGGTTGGACCTGTCTCCTCTGCTGCGTCTGGTGGTGCAGTTGCTGGCTGCCCTCTTCCTGCTTGCTGCGGGGCTGATCCCCGACAGGCTGCAGCTGCCGGGAACAGCTCTGACGCTGCCTTGCTATCTTGCGTTGGGTCTGACGGTGCTGTACGTGTTGTGGCTGACCAACCTGTACAATTTCATGGACGGCATGGATGGCTTTGCGGGCGGGATGGCCGTTACCGGTTTCGGGTTCATGGCGTGGCTGGGCTGGCAGGCAGGGGATGGGGGATTTATGCTGATGTCCCTGATGATTGCAGCCGCAGCAGGGGGGTTCCTGGTTTTCAATTTCCCCCCGGCGCGCATTTTTATGGGCGATGCCGGCGCGCCTGTACTGGGTTACCTTGCCGCGGCACTGTCATTGCAGGCGGATCGTGACGGGCTGTTTCCCCTCTGGGTGGCGGTGCTGATCTTTTCCCCTTTCGTTGTCGATGCCAGTTACACTCTGATGCGCAGGCTGCTTGCGGGCAGAAAGCCGTGGCAGGCTCACCGGGAACATGTCTACCAGCGGCTGGTTCAGCTGGGTTGGTCCCATCGCCGCACCGTGCTGTGGGCTTACCTGCTGATGCTGGGCACTGGTGTCAGCGCGGTCATGGCACTGAATCGTGATCCTGCTGTCCAATGGGCCGTGGTGGCCGGTTGGTCATCAATCTATGTCGCAATTATCGTTTGGGTTGGCCTGAGAGAACAAAGAGACTGATGAAAAGACTGGCAGACAGGCTGCTCAACCGGGGCATGGCCTTTCTTCATGACCTGCTGATGATACCCCTGGCGTGGCTGGGAGCCTATATCCTGCGCTTTAACCTTGAAGCCGTGCCGGACTGGTTCTGGCAGCAGGCGCTGAACAGCCTGCTGCTGGTGATACCTGTGCAGGCGGCGGTGTTCTGGGTGTTCGGGCTGTACCGTGGCGTGTGGCGCTTTGCCTCCCTGCCGGACATGATACGTATCGGCAAGTCGGTGCTCAGTGGCCTGCTGATCATCACCCTGCTGTTGTGGCTGACCCGCGACTTCAACGGCATACCCCGCTCGGTGCCCGTGCTGTACGGCATCCTGCTGATGATCTTTCTCAGTCTGCCGCGCATGGTGTACCGCTTCATCAAAGACCAGGGTGCGCGCAGCAAGAGCGCCCAGCGGGTGCTGGTGGTGGGCGCGGGCAGCGCCGGCGAGATGCTGGTGCGGGATTTGCTGCGCGATCCCGAACGCGCCTACCTGCCCCTGGCCTTCGTGGACGATGATGCCAGCAAGCGCGGACGGGAGATCCACGGTGTGCGCGTCATGGGCAACTGCGACCGGCTGCCGCGGATTGCCCGCAAGCTGGCGGCGGATCTGATCATGCTGGCGGTACCCTCCGCCGACAAGGATCAGATGCAGCGTATGATCGCCAGCGTGGAAGAAACCGGCCTGCCGTTTCGCACCGTGCCGCCCATGAAGGAACTCATGTCGGGCAATGTGCGTGTGGACCAGCTGCGTGAAGTGATGATCGAAGACCTGCTGGGCCGTGATCCTGTGGCGCTGGACTGGCAGGCCATTGAGGGTGGTCTGTCCGGCCGTTCGCTGCTGATCACCGGCGCAGGCGGCTCCATCGGTTCGGAACTGTGCCGCCAGCTGGCCGGGCTTTCCCTGGAAAAACTGATCCTGGTGGAAAACAGCGAATACAACCTGTTCTGCATCGAGCGGGAACTGGGTGAGAGTTTTCCGCAACTGGCGATACATTCCCACCTGGCGGATGTCACGGAAAAGGGCGTTCTCGACCGCATCTTCAGCCGCTACCGCCCCCAGGTGGTGTTCCACGCAGCGGCCTACAAGCACGTACCCCTGCTGGAAGAACAGATTCGCGAAGCCATGCGCAACAACCTGCTGGGCACGCGTAACGTGGCCCTGGCCGCCGATGCCCATGGCGCGGAAGAATTCGTGCTCATCTCCACCGACAAGGCGGTCAACCCGGCCAATGTCATGGGGGCGAGCAAGCGTGCGGCGGAGATCTACTGCCAGAATCTCAATGACCGTTCCGAAACCAGTTTCATCACCGTGCGTTTCGGCAATGTGCTCGGCTCCACCGGCAGCGTCGTGCCCCTATTCAAAGAACAGATAGAGAAGGGCGGTCCCGTCTCCGTGACCCATCCCGACATGGAGCGCTATTTCATGACCACCCGCGAAGCCTGCCAGCTCATCATGCAGGCCAGCGTGCTCGGGGAGGGCGGTGAGATCTTCGTACTCGACATGGGACAGCCCGTACGCATACAGTACCTGGCCGAGCAGCTCATCCGTCTTTCCGGTAAGAAACCGGGAGAGGATATTGAGATAGAATACATCGGATTGCGGCCGGGCGAAAAGCTTTACGAGGAACTGTTCCACGAACAGGAATCCCTGCAGCCCACCGCCCATGAAAAGATATTGCAGGCGCGTTACCGGCCGGTGCCCTGGGAAGAGCTGACCCATTTCATGGAAGATGCAGAAACGGCCTGCAACGCCTATGATTGCAGGCAGCTCAGTGACTTGCTCACCCGGCTGGTGCCGGAGCGCACCGATCACAGCGGCGGACGGGAGTGCGCCCTACAGGACAACAGATGACTACAGAGCAAACAGAAGGTCTGGAAGAAGTGCTGGCCGAAGGGGACAGCAACAGCCGTCTCGCGGCCATGCTGGAGGCGTCGGGCAAGCTGCCGCCCCAGGACTACACCCGGGCGGCGCGGCTGGCGGCGGAAAGCGGTGTTTCCGTGTGGCATATGGTGCAAAAGCTGGGCCTGGTTTCCGAACGTGATCTGGCCCAGGCGTTTGCCAGCGAGCTGGGACTGGAGATCATCGACGCTGAAGCTTTTCCCGATGTGGCGCTGCTGGAAGATGCCGTATCCCAGCGCTTTCTCAAGGAATCGCGGGTGTTGCCCCTGTACCTGGAAGATGACCGCCTGATTCTCGCCATGGCCGATCCCGTCGACGAGTTCGCCATCAGCGCCATGGAGGCAGTCAGCGGCCACGAGGTGCAGCCGGTGGTTGCCCTGCCGGCCGATATCGACAATGCCGTCGAAAAGCTCTACGGCGCCGGGCGTTCCGCCATGGGAGAGATCCTCGATGGCCTGAATGACGGCGACGAGAGCGAAGCCGACGTGGAAACCCTCAAGGACCTAGCCAGTGAAGCGCCGGTCATCCGTCTGGTGAATCTCATCGTGCAGCGGGCGGTGGAATCCCGCGCTTCCGATATTCACGTGGAGCCTTTCGAGGGCCAGCTCAAGGTGCGCTACCGCATCGACGGGGTGCTCACCGAGACCGAAGCGCCGCCGGCCCATTCCACCGCCGCGATCATCTCCCGCATCAAGCTCATGGCCAAGCTCAACATCGCCGAGCGCCGCCTGCCACAGGACGGGCGCATCAGCCTGCGGGTACAGGGAAAGGAGCTGGACCTGCGCGTGTCCACCGTGCCCACCATGTTCGGCGAGAGCGTGGTCATCCGCCTGCTGGACAAGGAAAGCGTGAAGTTCGATTTCGGCGCCCTGGGTTTCGATGGCGAGCCCCTCGAACGCTTCAAACACATCCTGGATATGCCCCACGGCATCGTGCTGGTCACCGGCCCTACGGGCAGCGGTAAATCCACCACCCTGTACACCGCCCTGAGCCGTCTCAACACGGCGGAGAAAAAGATCATCACCGTCGAAGACCCGGTGGAATACCAGGTGGCGGGTATCAACCAGATCCAGTTGAAACCGCAGATCGACCTGACCTTCTCCAGCGCCCTGCGCTCCATCGTGCGCCAGGACCCGGATATCATCATGGTGGGCGAGATGCGGGATCTGGAAACGGCGCGCATCGCCGTGCAGTCGGCCCTCACCGGCCACCTGGTGCTGTCCACCCTGCACACCAATGATGCCGCGGGCGGCATCACCCGGCTGCTAGACATGGGGGTGGAAGACTATCTCATCACCTCCACCATCAATGGCATTCTCGCCCAGCGGCTGGTGCGTCGCCTGTGTCCCCATTGCAAGGAAGCCTACGAACCCCTGCCCGAACTCGTTGAAGAACTGGGTCTGGACCGCTACACCGGAGAAGATCAGACCGTAACCCTGTACCGGCCCGTGGGCTGTGATGAATGCGGCGGCAGCGGCTATTTCGGTCGCCTGTCCCTCACGGAAGTGCTGGTGATGAACGACGAGCTGCGCCGGCTGGTCATGCGGCACGCCAATGCGGGAGAGATTCAGCAGGCGGCTGTCGAAGATGGCATGGATACCCTGCACCAGGACGGCTTGCGCAAATCCGTCGCGGGCATAACCACCCTGGAAGAAGTGGCAAGGGTGGCGGAGGACTGATGCCTCTGTTCAGTTACAAGGCGGTGCGCGCCAACGGCGAGGTGGAAGAAGGGGAACTGGAAGCCGCCGACGAAGCCGCGCTGGTGCGCCAGCTGCAGCAGAACGGCCTCATGCCCATCCGTACCGGCCGTGCGGGCAGTGGTCTCAAGGGGCTGTTCAGGCGCAACAAGCCCAAGGTGGACCAGGAGCAGATACTGCATTTCACCCGCGAGCTGGCCACCCTGCTGGAAGCGGGTATGACCCTGGACCGGGCCCTGCAGATCCTGGCTGATCTGTCTGATGATGAAGCCCTGGTGCGCATGATGGAAAGCGTGCGCGAGAAGGTGCAGGGTGGCGACACCCTGTCGTCGGCCCTTGAGGCTCAGGGGAAGATCTTCACGCCTCTGTATATCAGCATGATCAAGGCCGGAGAGGCAGGCGGCGTGCTGCACAACGTGCTGAACCGGCTCACCGACTACCTGGAGCGTTCCCAGGATCTGCGCGAAAGCGTGCGCTCCGCGCTGACCTATCCCACTATCCTGCTCACCGTGGCGGGACTGTCCGTGATCGGCCTGCTGGTGGGTGTGGTGCCCCAGTTCAGCCAGATGTTCGCCGACATGGGCAAGGCGCTGCCCCTACCCACCCAGATCGTTGTCGGCATCGGCAATGTGCTGACCCACTACTGGTGGGCTATGCTGGCAGCGATTTTTCTTGGCATCGCCTTTGCCTCGAAGCATTTTGCCCGTCCTGAAGTCAAAAGGCGCTGGGACAGGCGGCTGCTGCACTGGCCCCTGCTGGGTGATCTGATTGCCAAGGTGGAAACGGCCCGTTTCACCCGTACCCTGGCCATATTGCTGCACAATGGCCTGCCGCTGCTCATGGCACTAAATCTGGTGAAAGATGTCATAAGCAACACCGTTATCGCAGAAACCATCGAGGAAGCGGCGGACAGCCTGAAACGGGGAAAAGGGCTGGCCGATCCCCTGATCGAAAAGGGTATACTGCCTCCTCTCGCGCTGCAGATGATCAAGGTGGGCGAGGAGTCCGGCAACCTGGAACCTATGCTCAACAAGGTGGCGGATGTTTTCGACAACGAAGTACGTGCCAGCGTAAAGCGCCTGCTGACCCTCCTCGAACCTGCACTGATCGTGGGACTGGGTCTGATCGTGGCTGGTATTATCGTATCCATCATGCTGGCCATACTGGGCGCCAACGATCTGGCGCTGTGACAGCCGGAAACGGCAGTCGTGTCTGAATTTGTTAAGGAGATTGAAAAGTAGTATGAAAATCAAGACATATCGTAGTAATGCGGGTTTTACCCTGCTGGAATTGCTTGTCGTGCTGGCCATCCTCGCCATGCTTGCGGGGCTGGTTGGTCCTAGGGTCATGGATCAGTTCGGCAAGGGAAAACATGATGCGGCGGTCACCCAGATCGGCAGCCTCAAGGGCGCGCTGGACCTGTATCGGCTGGATGCCGGGCATTATCCCCAGTCCCTGGAAGAGCTGACCAAGGGTGTCAATGGCGGCAAGCCGGTGCTGGACAAACTGCCCAAGGATCCCTGGGGAAACGACTATCAATACCGGTTCCCTGGCGAGCACGGCGATTTCGATATTGTTTCCTATGGTTCCGATGGCAGCCCCGGCGGAGAGGGTGAGAAAAGGGATATCAACAGCTGGGACTGAATTCTTGCGTGACCGGGGATTTACGCTGCTGGAGCTGATCGTGGTCATGGCGCTGATGGCCATCCTGATGACCGTGGTGCCGCCCATGATATCCAGCGCACTCCCCGGTACCCAGCTCAAGTCCGCTTCCCGTGAGCTGGCCGCCGGGTTGCGCTACGCCCGCAACCATGCGCTGACGGTCAGGGAGGAAGCCACACTGACCGTGGATGTGGAAAAGCACAGTTTCCAGATCACCGGCAGAAAGAAAAGTTATGCCATTCCGGCGAACCTCAAGATCGAGATCCTGACTGCCGAAAGTGAAACCCAGGGTGAAAACATTGGCGCCATCCGCTTCTTTCCCGATGGTGGCTCCACCGGTGGCCGCATCACCCTGAGCTACGGCGAACGTGGCTTCGGCGTCGATGTCGACTGGCTCACGGGCAAAGTGCGTATCCTCGACGTGGAACCGAACAGTTGATGTACCGTCAACAGGGCTTTTCCCTGCTGGAAGTGCTGGTGGCCTTCGCCATCCTGGCCATGTCCCTGGGCGTTCTGTACCAGGCCTTCGGTGGCAGTCTGCGCAATCTGGCGGTGGCGGGCAACTACACCAACGCCATGATCATCGCCGAATCCAAGCTGGCAGAAGTGGCAGACAAGGTGCCTCTGCGTCAGGGCAGCGAACAGGGAGAGGAAAAAGGCGGTTTCCGCTGGAAAGTGGATGTGCTGCCCTGGGAAGAACTAGAGGACATGCCCCACAGCTTCAAGCCCTATCACGTACACGTCGAAGTCACCTGGGGACAGAGCGGGCGCCGCTATGTCCTCGATACCCTGCGTCTGAGCGATAAATAGTGGAATCCCCGGTTCTCCCTGCCCGCAAAGGCTGCAGCCGGGGCTTCACCCTGCTGGAGATGCTCATCTCCCTGGCACTCATGGGGATCATGATGCTGCTGCTGTTCGGCGCCCTGCGTTTTGCGGGCAAGGCCTGGGATGCCAGCGAGACGCGTCTCGAGCGCGACACCAGCATCAGCATGGTGTGGCAGTATCTGTCGGACCGCTTCAGACAGGCCAGGGCGCTGAACAGCCAGGTGAAATCCGAAGGCGGCAACGTGTTTTTCTTCAAGGGCAACAGCCAGGCGGTGGAGTTCGTCAGCCCCATGCCGGCGCACCTGGGCAGTGGCGGCCTGTATATCATTCGGCTGCAGAAAGCGCGTCAGGGTGGCAGGACGCAGCTGATTCTGCGCCGCTGGCTTTATCACCCCGAGGTGCTGTCTGGTGATGCGGGCCTGCCCCGCTGGCGTCCCCTGTCCGGGCCTTCGGTACTGCTCGGCGTAAAGGAGAAGCCCGAGCTGCGGGCCTGGTACAGCGAATCTGTGCTCGTGGATGAAATCAAGAGTCTGAAGTTTTCTTACTACGGTGTTGCCAACAAGGGCGATGATTTTGCCGACTGGACCGATGGCTGGGATGATCATCCCTATCTGCCCATGCTGGTGCGTATGGAGATCACAGACCAGAAAGGCCCGTGGCCGCCCATGACTTTCGAGCTGCCGGGGTACTGAATGATGCAGACACGACGCCAACAAGGAATCGCGCTGGTGCTGGTGCTCTGGGTGATCGTGCTGCTCAGCGTCATCGCCGGCGCTATGTCCACGGTGCAGCGTACCGGAGTTGCCATGACCGGCAACATCCGGCAGGAGCGTGAAGGCAGGGCGCTGGTCAGTGCCGGCCTGAACTTCATGGCATTGATGCTCGAAAGGCGCTCCCGTCCCATCGAAAACAACCCCTGGCCCATGGATGGCCGTCTGCATCCCTGGAATTTTGCCGGGCGTACGATCTGGATCGGTGCCATGCCCGAAAATGCTCGCATCGATATCAACCGGGTGGATGACAAGGTGCTGCTGAGCCTGCTCAGGTCCATGGGGTTGGAAGAAGAACAGGCCCTGGCGGTACGCGATGCCATCGTGGACTGGCGTGATCCCGACAATGCCACTCACGCAGAGGGCGCCGAAGACCGGGAATACCGGTCTGAAGGCAGGCCCATCGGTGCCCGCGATGCCTATTTCCTTTCCATAGAGGAACTGCAACAGGTTTTGGGCATCACTGCGGATATGTACAAAAAACTGGCCGGGGCATTGACCGTGGATGCGCGGCAACGTACAGTCAATCCCGCATTTGCTTCGAGAGAAGTGCTGCTGGCCACGCCGGGTGTGACGCCGCAGGAAGTCGATCAGTATCTGGCCGACCGGCAGCAGGCGCTGGATCAGGGCCTGCCTGTACCCCAGCCACCTTTTGGCGGCGCATTTCTCAAGAAAGGCAGAAATACACGCTTCCGGCTGTTTGCCGAAGTGGATCTCCCGGGGGGAGGAAAGTCCCAGGGTGAAATGGTTGTTGGTATGGAATCCAAGACACGCAAAGGTTATATGCTGCTACAGAAAAAATTCGGCAAACTCCCATCCCTGGGGTGTGTGGCGCTACCGGAAGAAGAGGGCTGACATGCCTGAAAGAACCTCCAGCCTGGCCCAGCTTCGCACCATCCGCAAGCAGTTGTTTGCCTGTCTTCCTGCCGGAATGGCGGAGCGCATGGCTTCCGGCGTGACGCCTTATATTCTCGAAATCTCGGAAGACCATGCCGAGCTGTATCGCGACGGTCGCCAGCTGGGCGAGATGCAGCTGGGCGGCAGCGTTTTCGATCCGTCCATCGCCTCCCTGCTCAAGCCCCATGAACATCCGCTAACCGTTTTCGTGCCTGTGAACTGGCTCCTGAAGCGCACGGTGGCATTGCCTGCTGCCGCCCAGGAGAATCTGCGCCAGGTGATCAGCTTCGAGCTGGACCGTTTTACGCCTTTCCCCGCGGACCAGGTCTATTTCGACTATCACATCAACAGCCGCGGCGGTGGCGCGGAAATGCTGTCAGTCGATGTGGCGCTGGTGCCGTGCAAGCGTGTGGACGACTGGCTGAACGCGCTGCGCTTGGCAGGAATCGCGGTGGATACGCTCAGCGCGTCCGGCCTGTGGGACGAGGCCAACCTGCTGCCGCCGGAGCTGCGTCCGAAGCTCAATCTCAGGCGTCTGACCCAGAAGATGCTGCCCGTTGCCCTTGTCGTCATTCTGCTTGCCGCAGCCATGGCCCTGCCCCTGTGGCAGAAGCGCAATATCGCCATGTCTCTGCAGGCCAGGGAAGCTGTGCTGCGCGGCAAGGCGGGCGAAGTGATAAAGCTGCGTGAGAAGGTGGATGCGGAGATCCAGTCGCTGGAGAAGATCCGTGACCAGTGGCGGGCATTCCCGCCCGTGCTGGATGTGCTGCAGGTGCTGACCAATCTGCTGCCCGACGATACTTCGTTACAGCGCATGGAAGTCAAGGGCAATACCCTGACCATCAATGGCACCTCCAGTTCGGCATCTTCCCTGATCGCCTTGCTGCAGAATTCGCCTGCCTTCGATGCGCCGCATTTTCTGTCTCCCGTGACCCAGCAGCGCGGCAAGGAGGTGTTCAATCTCGCCGCCAGAATCCAGATGCCTTTTCCCCGTGACCTGGACAGTGTTGCCGTTGCTGATGAAGGGAGCACCACCATGCCTGCAGCGAAAGGTGCTGCCCCCGCTCCCGTGGCCAAACCGGGGAAGGAAGCAGCGCCGGTTGAGACAACCTCTGCGCCTTCTGCCGGTGGAGCAGCGGTGCAACCCGGGCTGGAGCCTGAAACGACAGCGGCGCCTGTTGCCGAGCCGGCTCCCTTGCCGCCACCGGTCAGTTATTCGACGGATACGGGACGCTCACGCACTCTTCCGGCAGCGCCTTCGGTGCCGCCTCAGCGCACCATCTCGGGAGCGGGCCGATGAACCTGCGAACGGGTAAGAGCAAATGTGTGTTGCTGCTCGGGGGGGTGTCCCTGTTCATTCTGCTGTTGCTGGCCATGATCATTTGGCCCTGGTGGAGCAAGATGCAGTTCTATGATGCGGCGGCAGCACAGTCGGCGGATCGTATCGGGCGCTATCAGCGCCTGCTGGACAGCCGGCCCCAGCTGGGCAAGCGCCTAAAAACACTGCGCCAGGATCTTGGCAAGCGCAAGTATTTCATTGCGGCGGAAAATCAGGAACTGGCGGCGGCCGAACTGCAGAATCGCGTGAAGAAAATCGTGACCGGCGCAGGGGGCAAGCTGATCAGCACCCAGAAAATTGATACCGACCGTGATGGCGACAAGCGGGAGATCGAAATCAAGGTGCGTATGAAGGGGGATGTGGTGGCCCTGTCCAAAGTGTTACACGAGCTGGAAGGGCAGTTGCCTGTTCTGATGGTGCAGGATATCTCCATCCGCAGCCGGCGCACCGTCAAAGGGCGGCGCCAGAATCGCGTGGAGGGCTATGAACTGGATGTGAGTTTTGGTGTGGTGGGCTATCTGCCGGGAGGCGGCAAGTGAGAAAACTGTGGCTGCTGATCGTCATCCTGCTGCTTGGTTTTCTGGGCTGGCGCTGGTTCTATCCTCCCCAGGCGCCGCAGATCACGGCCGGTACCGCCGCGGGCAGGCAGGATGACGAAATCAAGGTGCTGCTCGACAGCATGGACAGGGTTGCCGGCTTTCCGGCGCAGGAAGCGTATCAACCCATTGGCGAGCGGCCGCTGTTTTTCAGCAAACGCCGCCCGCCTCCGCCATATGTACCTGCCCCGCCGGGCAAGAAACCGCCCGTAAGGCCGCCGCGTAAAATCGGCAAGCCGCGTATACAGCTGAGTGCGGTCATTATCATTGGTAAAGAGAAATATGCCCTGATAAAGGGCGGAAGGCAGAGGGACTCACGCCGGGTACGCGTGGGTGAGGAAGTGGATGGCTGGAAAGTGACCAGTATCGACCAGGGCAAGCTGGTGCTGAGCAACGGCAGCGAGAGTGAGGAGGTGTTGCTGAGGAACTATAAACCCGTGTTGCCGGTCAAAACATCTCCAAAGAGGCCAGTGAAAAATACAAAAAACAATAATGCAGTAAAAAAACCGGCGCCCAGGCCGGCAATGCCGAAACGCTGAGTACCAGCCATTGCCCAAGGGGCTCGCATTTCAGACAAGGGCGGGTTTGTGCTACTATTCCGCACTTATTGATTCAGGAAACGAACATTGAATAACTCCGTGTCTCTCCAACGCTTCTGGCTGCTTGTCGGCCGTGGCCTGCCGCTGGCGGCCATTGCGCTCACGCTCAGCGCCTGTCAGTCGTTTCCTCTCGCAAAAGAACACAGGGAACTGACGCGTCCGCCCATTCCCATGAATACAGCCAGCGGTGTGCTGGAAGCCAGGCAGGGAACCGAACTTGCGGAAAGCATTGCCGCCGCCTCTCCTCAGGAAGGCGAAACCCCGCCTCCCCCGTTGCAGGACTGGCAGGTAACGGGTAGCGGCAAACTGATCGACAAACCGCCGACGCCGGCCAAAACTGGCAAACCCCCTGTCTTCAGCAACAAGCGCGATATCACCCTGAATTTTGAAAACACCGATATTCGCGAAGTCGTGAAAGTCATTCTGGGCGATACCCTGCAGCTGAGCTATATCGTCGATCCGGGTGTGCGTGGTGGCGTCAGCATGCAGACCGGCGCGCCGGTATCCCGCAAGGATCTGCTGCCCCTGCTGGAAACGCTGCTGCGCATGAACAACGCCACCCTGGTACAGCAGGATGGTGTCTATCATGTGGTTCCTGTCACCAAGGCGGTCAAGGGATTGCTGACGCCTCAGCTTGCAGACTCCAAGGTCCCTCTGCCTTCAGGCCACAGCCTGCAGATCCGCCCCCTGAAAAACATCAGCGCAGAGGAAATGAACGAGATCCTCAAGCCGCTGGTAAAGGACAACAGCATCGTGCGGGTAGACCCCAAGCGCAACCTGCTGATCCTGTCCGGCAATGCCCATGATCTCGAACAGATGCTGTCCGTTATCGATACCTTCGACGTGAACTGGATGAAGGGATTGTCTGTGGGGTTCTTTACACTGGAGAATGGCAGTGTCGAGGAAGTGCAGAAGGATCTGGATGCCGTCCTCGGTGGCGATGCCGGCAAGGCCCTGGGAGGACTTGTGCGCATCACCCCCATTGAAAGTGCCAACGGTTTCCTGGTGGTGACACCGCAGAAGGAATATCTGCGAGAAGTGGGCAAATGGATCAAGCGTTTCGATTCCATGACCCAGTCGGGCGACAGCCAGCGGCTGTTTGTCTATCGGGTGCGCAACGGCAAGGCGGAAGACCTGGCGGGACTGCTCAATGAACTGTTTACCGGCAAGAGTTCCAAACCGAAAACAAAATCCGGATCTGTTGCGCCTGGTTTGAAAAGCACTACGGTGACATCCAAACCCAAGAACTCCAAATCAGCAGCGGAAAAGGCGAGGAAATCCAAGGTTGCGACAACCCGGAAACCTACCAGCGCCAGCAGTGGCAATACCAGTGCGCTGGAAGGCGAGATTCGTGTGGTGGCAGATGAAGATCACAATACACTGCTGATATTGGCGTCGGCCAGGGACTACAAGAAGGTGCTGAGCACCCTGGAGCAGCTGGATATCGTGCCCCTGCAGGTACATATCGAAGCCACCATCGTGGAAGTCCTGCTCAAGGACAAACTGAAATACGGTATCTCCTGGTTCTTCGAAGGCGGTGTCGGTGGCGGAAAACAAAGTATCGGCGGTGTTGGTGGCACTACTTCCGGCACAGACCTGACGGGGGGGCTCAGCAAGTTGCTCAATGGCTTCAACTGGTCACTCATTGACAGCACGGGCGCCGTAAGGGCTGTTCTCAATGCCTTTGCTAATGACTCGCTGGTAAATGTACTTTCCGCGCCATCGGTCATGGTGCTGGACAATCACGAAGCCAAGATCCGGGTTGGCGACGAAGTGCCCACCCTGACGCAGAGCCAGACAAATGATGCCGGCAATATCATTCAGACAGTCCAGTATCGGGAAACAGGTATCATCCTTACCGTAAAACCCAGGGTTAATCCGGGTGGCCTGGTGACCATGGAAGTCACTCAGGAAGTGAGTGCGGTGGCGGATACAGAAGTATCCACCAACCAACCCACCATACAGACGCGCGAAATAAACAGTACCGTGGCCGTGCAGAGTGGTCAGACCGTCGTTCTGGGTGGTCTGATCAGGGACAAACGCACCAATGCAGAAGGTGGCGTACCCTTTCTTTACAAGGTGCCGGTCCTTGGGGCCCTGTTCGGCGAGACCGAAGCCGGCAACGAGCGGGTGGAACTGGTTATCGTGCTCACACCCCGGGTAATCACCAGTGCCGAGGATGCGCTGAAGATCACGCGGGATTTCCGTACCCGGATGCAAGGACTCAAGCAGGAATTTCTTGAAGAAGCGGGGGTAATCCGCACCAAAGGTGGAGACCGGCTGTACGGGACTTCTGTGGACAGAGCAAGTGATGGGCCAGGTGATGGGCAATGACAATGAGAAATTTACCATGAAAAACGCACGTCGGGTATTAGGGTTTTTGCTAGGGGCAGCTGTTTTTCTGTCTTCTGGATGTAGCGAAAAAGAAGGGCGGCCAGCTGTCGATAAAGAAAGTGTTGCAAATGTGACGCACTCGACAAAAGAGGGCTTACTTGACAAGCGGGTTCTGGGGCGGATGGAGGCGCTGATTGAAAGGGATTGGAAGGCGGCTTATGAGTACCTTTCTCCGGCTCGCCGCAAGCTAATGCCTTATCCTGTGTTTGTCAACAGGATGAATATTTCCGCGATATTGAGGAAGCATGTAGATGTAGTAAAAAAAGACTGTAATACAGATGCCTGCGATGTTTTATTGAAGCTGCGGTACATCTACATAGGCGGTGTTGTTTCTGGCATGCAAGGACAAGAAAGGTCCAGCACAATTCACGAGAAGTGGGTGTACATGGACGGTAATTGGTGGTTTGTTCCCGAGTAAGAGAGGGAGGGATGTTTAGTTTATTGATAGGTGCGGTTTGTTGTAAAATGAGCACACGTCGCAGGAATGCCGAAAATCTGGGAAAAAGTTTGCTATACTTTTTTTCGTGTGGTAAGGTTTGTTTTAGCTGCATCAAGTCCTGGTGGCGGCTGGGTGCAAAAAATGCTAATCGCTTAGTCACCTATAGATCTATAGTTGAATAGCTTTCAATTAAATTAAGGAGTTTCATTAAATGAAGATGAAAAAGAAAATTTTGTCCGTAGCAGTTCTGGTGGCCATGGGCGCTGGTACGGCTCAGGCAGTTAACCTCAGCGCTGACGGCACAGGCCAAGTTATTTTGTTCCCCTATTTCACTGCTCAGGGTAACGAAGAAACTTATCTGCAGGTCGTAAATACGCACAATGAAGGCAAGGCTGTTAAGATTCGTTTTCGCGAGGCTTACAACTCCCGCGAAGTGCTTGCCTTCAATATCTATCTGTCGCCCTATGATGTATGGACTGGTGTGGTTCTGGGTGTTGGCGATGGTGCCGGTATCGCGACCCGCGATACTTCATGTACTGCTCCAGATCTGACTGATACGCCCGTAGCTTTCCGTACCTCTCTGCTGCAGAACGACAACAATGGAGATATTACTGGTGCCGAAAGGACCCGTGAAGGTTATGTCGAAATCATCGAGATGGGTGTGGTAACACAAACTGGCTCTGTGGTTGATGCAGATAACGATGGCCATGCTGATTACGTGCATATTGGTGGCGTTCCTGAAAATTGCGAAACCATGATCAACAACTGGCGTCCAGGTGGTGCATGGGCGCAGAACCCGGCTAGTGGCATAACAGCTCCAAGCGGTGGACTGTTTGGTGCTCTGAGTGTCATTAATGTTTCTAGTGGTACTCAGGTAAGTGTGAACGCCACGTCTCTGGAAGCGGTGTTTGCTAGCCAGCAGCATGCTGATCCCGGCACCAACAACCCTACTCTGGCCAATGCTGATGCTACCAGTGTTGTAATGCTTAATAATGGTCCGGCAATCAATGGTCAGGGGGTTCAGGTTTTTGAGGATAGCTGGATTAGTAGTACCACTTATGCGGGTATTAATGCCGTATCAGCCACCCTGATGGCGCAGTCTGTTATGAACGGTTACAGTGTAAACCCTGCCAACGAAGCGGAATCTGCATGGGTTGTGACCTTCCCGACCAAGTGGGCCTATGCTGATCAGGATGAGATTCAAGCGCGTACTGGTAAAACGATTGCGGTTGCGCCTTTTACCGATACCTTCCAGGATCGGCCCCTTTCAGCTAGCTTGTGGGATAATGAGGCTTGTGAGAAGTTTGACCTCGTGGCTTGGGATCGTGAAGAGAAAGAAACAACAACAACTGGCGATGTGGACTTCTCTCCTGCACGGGATAATTCCAAGTATCTGTGTTATGAGGTCAACGTGATTCAATTTGAAGATTCTTCAGTATTTGATTCCGCGAACACTACCTTCCATGCCAATGGCATGCCAGGGAAGAATGGTTGGATGAGTCTCGGGTTTAACTATGGGCAAAGTATGGGGGCGAGCGCATACAGCGTAAATGATCACGGCAATGTTTACACTGGATTGCCTGTAATTGGCTTCAAAGCTAAGGTGCTGGGTAATGGCCAGTTAGAAGGTGCTGGTTCTTATGCGTCTGCGGTTGATCATGTGTATGAGCGTATTGTTAGTGGTGCATCTGTGACTGCTTACAGCCAGAACTAGCCAGAACTCTGGTAGTTAAGTAAAGGCGCGCTATAGGCCATTCCTTTTTTGAAGAGAGGGGTGATAAAGTAAGAAGGCCGTGCTTTCGCACGGCCTTTTTTTGTTGTGCGTCAAATATGGCGCTACTCCCCGAGTTGTGGTGACGAGGGGATGACTTGGGGGTACAAGGTCCCCTACCGGCCCGGCAAGGGTGCCCACCGCGAGGTGGGGTCTGAAGGAGGCCGAAGGCAAAGCACTGTCCCGACGAACAGGAATCGCATATGAGTCGGCCGCTGTGGGTATGGAAGTGAATATATTCAAACCCCGATATTTGCACGGAAACGGCGGACGTATAAACAGCGGATATAAGTGTAAAGGTCGCGCGTCTTACCCCGGGAGGTCTGGGTAACTGCGATGTGCTACTGCGATCGTAAGGTCGTGGGATTGGGTGGCCAGAAAGCCGAAAATTGCTCCTGCATTTTCTACATACAGGCCATCCCTGGCTTTGTCAACCGAACCCACACGACTGCATGGATGCAGGAGGTAGAGCAACGCAGGAGCAGTTGCCGAGTAGTGCCGTCTACCCTGACATGACGGGTCGCAAATGAGAGACCGCGAGTAGGTGGAGGGAACACGTGGAACGTCGATGAAGGCAGAAGACTCACAGACAGTGGATGCCCGCACAGAGGCGCCGATCTGCACCTCGCGAAGCTCGCTGCTATCGACCTGGCATTGCTGTCAACGGCAACTGAAAACTTGACCTACTTTACCTATCAATCTGCACCTTAGAATTGACCCACCCAGTCAAATATTTTCTGTCACTGCGGGCATTACCAGCCCGGCCTTTCTCTTCTCTCTGAGATGATAGCTGTCGCCCTTGATTTGGATCACCTGTGAGTGATGTAAGAAGCGATTCAGCATGGCAGAAGTCAAAGCGGTATTGCCGGCAAAGGTTTCATTCCTCTGACCAAAGGACAGATTCGAGGTCAGGATAATGGAACCTTTTTCATAACGTTTCACAATGACCTGGAAGAACAGGTTGGCCTGGTCTCGTGTCAGGGGCAAATAACTGATCTCATCGATAATCAGCAGACTGGGGCCGTTGATACTGCGCTGCATCGTTTGTTTGAGCCGCTCCTGCCGTTGTGCGGTATCCAGTTGTTGCAATAAGTCCGCTGTGGTTATAAGCTGGGCTGTGAGGCCGGCTAAGGTCGCGAAGTAATCTAGGGCAATGGCAACATGGGTTTTTCCAACCCCGCTGGATCCCAGCAACACGATATTTTCTTTTCTCTGGATAAAAGTCAGTGAGGCAAGCAGTTCAATTTGCTTTTTTGGTGCGCCGACCGCAAATTTGAAATCATAGTCATCCAGATGCTTGATGGCCGGGAAGCCCGCCATTTTCAGCAACACCGCACGGGTGCGCTGTTGGCGTGTTTGCTGTTCTGCCTTCAGACATTTTTCCAGATAATCACAATAACTACTGGGCACCTCTATTAATTGCCCCTAATCCTGTAAAATAGCAGCATCACAGGCAAACGGGAAGAAATCCATGCAACCCAGCTTTTTTGATCAGGAAAATCGGTTAGCCCAACTGGAGAAACTGGGAGAAACTGGGTGATCCACTGCCCCGACTGGACAGCATTGTGGATTGGGACGAGTTCAAACCAATACTCAAAGTGATCTACCAGAAGAAAAGGAAAAGCAATGCCGGCAGGAAGCCCTGGGGTACCGTGTTGATGTTCAAAATGCTGGTACTGCAATCGCTTTATAACCTGTCAGATGATCAAACGGAATACCAGGTTCGGGATCGGTTGTCCTTTCAACGGTTTCTGGGATTGAACCCGGATGATACCGTGCCGGATTCCAAGACCCTGTGGCTCTTCCGTGAGCAATTGGCACAGCATGGTTTGGTGGAGAAGCTGTTCAATGCCTTTGATCAGCAACTCTGGTATTCCGGTTTTATACCCAAAGGCGGCCAGATCATTGATGCCAGCCTGGTCAATGTGCCGAAGATGCGTATTCCACCCCAACGTGACCGCCGATTCCAAACGAACGTGACCGATTCCAGGGTTTTCCTTGGAATCTGCGGTCACGATGATGGAAACCCCGGTCACGATCCGTGTAATCTCACCCAACGCACTGGAATTCTTTCACTTTATCCGGCATACCCCTCGTTTTTTGCCTGCAGGAGACGAGCCATGCCGACCGCGAGGATTCCAATGAAGAAAATCATCGAAGTACTCCGCCTCAAGTATGAGGCCCAACTGAGCCACGACAAGATCGCCCGGGCTTGCCAGTTATCCAAGGGCGCGGTCTACAAGTATGTACACCTGGCCAAGGCCAAAGGCGTCACCTGGCCTTTGGCCGACGATGTGGATGAGGCCGCGCTGGAGGCCCTGTTGTTCCCGGCGCAGGAGAAACCCCAGCGTTACGTCCTGCCCGATTGCTTCCAGATCCACCAGGAGCTCAAGCGCAAAGGGGTGACCCTGCAGTTGCTGTGGGCCGAGTATGTCGCCCGCTACGAGACGCAGGCTTATCGTTACAGTCGCTTCTGCGCACTGTACCGCCAGTGGCGGGAAAAGCAAAAGCGCAGCATGCGCCAGTTGTACAAGGCCGGTGAGAAAGCGTTCATCGACTACTGTGGCCCCACCGTCGAGGTGATCGATCGTCATAGCGGTGAGATTCGTCATGCCCAGGTCTTTGTCGGGGTGCTCGGCGCCTCCAGCTACACGTTTGCCGAGGCGACCTGGACCCAGTCACTGCCCGACTGGATCGTAAGCGCCAAACAATCAGCCCTATTGCATTTTTTTGACAGGCGTGTTCCAGGGTAGCAGGGCTTCAATGTCCTCAACCGTCCTGGCATTGCCGATGTGCTGCAGCACATGGTGGAGG
>NZ_JBHNMF010000020.1:0-19811 GCF_048562965.1 Thiolapillus sp.
AGTGCTTGGTGACCAGGACGGCTGGGGCACAAATAGGTTGTCAAAGGCCGAGTCGATTTTGGGGACTGGGATGTCCCAAAATCTATCACGAGGCCGAAGACACGCTTGGTCTTTCAGCCACTTGCGCTTGTATTGTGAAAACTCCGGCTTGAGCAGTTTGTCGTTGTTTATAAGCCCCCAAGCCATATTCTTTACCGATGGTTCCGAATGCGTCAGAAGCCCCGGGTAAAGTTCCTTGTGGGAGTCCGCCAGGTGATTGGTCACCATTTCACACAGGTCACACAACAGAATGTGGGTAACCTTTGCGATAGCATGGACAGATAGCTGTTCCGGCGTCATCAGATTATCGATAACCGAGGCGGTCTCAACAATTTCCCGCCGGCGCCGGTGAAGATCGGCAATAGTCGTCATGGTACATCCTCCTTTCTAAAACACATCTGCAGCCTGATTTTTGTTTTGCGGCTATCAGCAATCTCGTATTGAGATAAACACATCTTATACAGGGGATAAACAAAAATACTTGATACGCATCAACAAAAAGATACCAAAATTTGACAAATCTCAAGGCGTCGACCTATCTCCCCACTGCAGTCAAACCCCTGCAGAATCCGCCACCGCAAGACCAAAGAGCTTAAAAGTCCATGCAGCCAGTTTCATAACGCCGCTTCCACATCCCTGTTCGTAACTTACATTCACTTGGTCCGGAATAAAAAAGCCGGTCAAATGACCGGCTTTTTTTAGCAACAGGAGTGGATTTCCAGGATCAGTGCCCGCCACCCTTCAGCGCTGTTACCAGGCCCTCGCAAACATCCTTTGCGTCACCAAAGATCAGGGAACAGTTGTCCTGGTAGTACAGCAGATTCTCCACGCCGGAATAACCGGGGCGCATGGAGCGCTTGATGACATAAATATTGTGCGCCTTGGCCACATCCAGAATCGGCATGCCGTAAATCGGACTGGAAGGATCGGTCTTGGCCGCAGGATTGGTCACGTCGTTCGCACCCACAACCAGCGCCACATCCGTGGTGGCGAACTCCGGATTGATCTCGTCCATTTCCAGCACATGATCATAGGGAATATCCGCCTCGGCCAGCAGTACGTTCATATGGCCGGGCATGCGTCCCGCCACAGGATGAATGGCAAACTTGACCTCCACACCACGCTCTTCCAGCAGTTCCAGCAGTTCCTTCAGTGCGTGCTGGGCCTGGGCAACAGCCATGCCGTAGCCGGGAACGATGATTACCCGGTTGGCATCCTCCATCCAGTAGATGGCATCCTCCACGGAAGCCGCCTTGACGCCTTTTTCTGCCGCCTGAGCTACGGCACTGGGTCCACCTTCACTGTCACCGCCGAAACCACCAAACACCACATTGACAATGGAGCGATTCATGGCGCGGCACATGATAAAGGACAGGATAGCGCCGGAGAAACCCACCAGGGCACCGACGATGATAAGCAGATTGTTGCCCAGGGTGAAACCCGTTGCTGCGGCCGCCCAGCCGGAATAGCTGTTGAGCATGGAAATGATCACCGGCATGTCTGCCCCACCGATGGGAATGATCAGGGTAAAGCCCAATACAAAGGCCAGCAAAGTCATGAGTACCAGTGCCCATACGCTTTCCGTCATGCCGAAGTACACCGCCAGACCCACGGTCAGCACGCCGAGAACGGCATTGAGCATATGCTGACCTCTGAAAATCACCGGCGCTCCGGATATCAGTCCCTGCAGTTTGCCAAAAGCAATGACGGAACCGGAAAAGGTGATCGCACCAATCACGATACCCGCAGACAACTCACCCATAAGAACGGGATTCAGCAACCCTGCCTGCGCCTTGTTCATGTAGGTTCCCAGCGCTACCAGCACCGCCGCCATACCCACGAAACTGTGCAGCGCGGCCACCAGCTGGGGCATGGCAGTCATCTGTACCCGGGCAGCCAGCACCGAGCCGATAACGGCGCCAGCCACCACGCCGGCGACAATAAAACCGTAGGATTGCACTTCGCTGCCAAGCAGCGTTGCGCCGATGGCGATGACCATACCCGCCATGCCGTAGTAGTTACCCTTACGGGCGGAAGCCGGATGCGTGAGGCCCTTGAGACCGAGAATGAACAGGATGGCCGAAAAAAGATAGGCCAGCGCCTGGGTATTTGCAGAAATCTCCATGATCCTATCCCTTATTTCTTATCTTTTTTCTTGAACATCGCCAACATGCGATTGGTGACCAGAAAACCGCCAAACACATTGATGGAGGCCAGCAGCACGGCAAAGAACCCGATGATTTCTGCAGCAGTTCCGGCAGATTCGGCACCTGTAACCAGCAGTGCACCGACGATAACAATGCCGGATATGGCATTGGTGAGCGCCACCAGCGGCGTATGCAACGCGGGGGTCACACCCCAGATGACGAAATAACCGATAAAACAGGCCAGTACGAAAACATACAGGGCGACTAGGGTATCTGGCATTTTTCTATTCCTCAGCTTTCCGGAGTAATCAGGGCAGCAGCCGTGATCTCGTCTTCAGCAAAATCTTTGAAAATCAGGCCATCGTCACTTTCCTCGACCATGATGGAAAGCAGGTTGGCGATATTGTGGGCGTAGAAAGAACTGGCATCCCCGGCCATCATGGCGGGATAGTTCGTATGTCCTACCAGAATGACACCGTGCTTCCTGACGACCTTGTCGGGCTCGGTCAGGGGACAGTTGCCGCCATTGGCCGCCGCCAGATCCACGATCACGGAGCCTTCGCGCATACGCTTTACCACGTCTTCGGTCACCAGCACGGGCGCCGGCCGGCAGGGGATCAGCGCGGTGGTAACAATGACATGCGCCTTGGCCAGTTCATCGGCCAGCAATTCCTGCTGCCGTGCCTTGGCTTCATCGGAGAGCTCCTTGGCATAACCTCCCTCACCCGAGCCTTCCTCACCGATATCGAGATCGATGGGCTTGGCGCCGAGAGATTCAATCTGTTCCCGGGTTTCGGGACGCAGGTCGTAGGCATAGACATCGCCCCCCAGCCGGCGGGCTGTGGCAATGGCCTGCAGCCCCGCAACACCCACACCGAGAATGACCACACGGGCGGGTTTGGCCGACCCGGCCGAAGTCATCATCAGGGGAAAGAAGCGGCCATAGCGCGCGGCCGCTTCAATAACCGCCCGGTAACCGGCGATATTGCTCTGAGAGGACAAGGCATCCATGGACTGGGCGCGGGAGATACGCGGAATGCGTTCCATCGCCAGTGGGCGGATGTTCCGGGCGAACATGGCACTCAGAGTACCGTCATCCTCGCAGGTTTCGATATGGCCGATGAACAGCGCGCCTTCCTGCATCGCAGCGATTTCATCGTTGTCCGGCTTGCGCACCTTGGTAACGATGTCTGCCGCCAATGCCGCCGCCCTGTCCACCAGTTCCACACCTGCCGCTGCGTAGTCTTCATTCTTGAAGCCCGCAGCCAGGCCTGCGTCTTTTTCCATCTGCAACACAAACCCCTTGCCCAGGAGCTTCTTGGCGATATCCGGCGTGATCGCCACCCGGGTCTCTCCCGCCCGCGTTTCTTTGGGTATTCCAATACGCATGTTCGTCATTTTTGGTAGTAAGACATGTAATTTTCAATTATCCCATAAAACGCTGAAACAATGTCCCTGCATCAAAGGAGAATTTCATCTCATCGCAAAGCGGTTCAGCCAAAGCACGAGCAACAGGATAACCACCAGGGGAAACAGCATCACCGTTACCGATGGCAGATTCAGGGCCAGTACCAAAAAGGAAAAACCGCGACTGAAAAGATACAGAAGAGCACCCAGCATGGCGCCGGAAAAAACACGCTGCCCCGCCGTCGTGGTGCGCCCGCCCGACATGACCAGGGGCACGGCCAGGATGAGCATGGCGATCGTCGTCAAAGGCACGGCGATCTTCCCCCAGAAAGTGACTTCATAGTAGGTGGCGCTCTGCCCCCGGACCTTGAGGTTCTGAATCTGCTCCCACAGATGCCAGATCGGCAACATCAGCGGGTCGAGCAATGCCACACTGAGTACTGATGGATCGACCATGGAGTCCCAGGCACGCCAGGGCTGGCGCTGGATCAGGATTTCCTTCTCTGCCAGTTCACTGCGGCGGACATCACCCAGCACCCAGCGGTCTTTTTTGTATCTGCCGGTCGCGGCCAGTGTAATGGCCTGCAACTGATGATCTTCGGTGAATTCGTAGATCTTCACGTCCTTCAGTTCACCCGCGATAGAGACCTGATTGATGTTGACGATGGTGTTTCCGTCCTTGGCCCAGAAACCGTTGCGCGAACTGAAGGTGATCTGCTGTTTCTGTTTTTCCAACTTCAGCTGGTTGCCGTACTGCTCCGTCAGCGGTCCCAGACCATCACCTACCGCTACGACCAGCAACATCAGCAACACACCGACTTTGACAACGGCAAACAGTATCTGACGTGAAGACATGCCTGCGGCACGCATGGCCACCAGCTCTCCGGAAGCCGCCATGCCCCCCAGCCCCAGCAGTGCACCAATCAGTGCCGATACGGGAAAGGCTTCGAAGACATAGCGGGGAATGGAACAGGCCGCCACGATCATGGCGTCCCAACTGCTGTAGTCCCCCTGCCCGATGTCCTCGATCTCTTCCACCAGCACCAGGACAAAGGACAGCACGGTCAGGGCCAGCAGGGTGACCAGGATGGCCTTGATCACGGTCACGCCAATATAACGGTCAATGAGTTTCACAACCGCCGTCCTTTCCAACGCCGCCACAGGGACGAATAAGCCACTGCATCCAGCCGGATGAGAAGGAACGCCAGCAGCGCGGTTGTGCCCGGCACCCACCATACACCCATCCATTCTGGCGTAACGCCGTTGTACATCCATTTCTCGCCGAGCTGGATCAGGTTCATGTAGATGGCATAGATGACCACCGCCATGACCAGGCGGGCATAGACGCCCTGGCGTGGCAGGGACTTCGCCAGGGGAACGCTCAACAGCATCAGGGCAAACACCGACAGGGGCGCAGCCAGACGTTCCTGAAGCTCCGCCCTGAGCTTGATGTCATCGCTGCCCAGCAGCAGTGAAGTGGGCAAGGATGCTCTCGACATATTCACCCTTTCGGCCACAACATCTGGCAGCCGGATGCCATAACGCTGAAAACCTGCGACGGAAAACTCGGTCTTTCCCGGCACGCCCTCATAGCGGCGGCCATCCTCCAGCAGCAGGAACCTGCCCGGCGGTTCATCCAGGTGAGCCAGTCTGGCCCGGCTGGCGACAACGATGCCAGGTTTGCCGTCCTGTACGTAACGGACAAAAACATCCTGCAATGTGTCACCGCTTTTCTCCTCACGCCCCACATAAATCATGAAGCGCCCCCTGTTGAATTCGTTGAATGCACCCGGCTTCAGGCCACCGATTCTGAACTGCTTCTTTTCCTGCGACTGCAGCACATCGGCATAGGCCAGTGACTTTGGAAATGCCTCCAGCACCAGCACCCCAACCAGCAGCGCCAGTGGCAATGCCGCCAGCAGAAAAGGACGATACAGGCGCAACAGCCCGACACCGGCCGAACTGAAAGCCACGATCTCGCTGTCCCGGTACATGCGTCCCAGCACCCACAGCACCGAAAAGAAAAACGCCGGCGGCAGTATGAAACCGCTTACCTTGATCATATTCAGCGCCACCAGCACGCCCATGACTTTCATGCTGATCGCGCCCGCCGCCACCTGCCCCAGCAAACGGACCATGGCGTTGGCGAGTATCAGCAGCAACAGTACGCTCATGATCACAACCAAGGTCTTCAACACCTCTTTGATGAGCATTCTGTCAATTATGGAAAACAACCGGGGCACTCTTGGTGAGTCATGTCAGTCCCGGATTCTACCCGAATCCACTGACCGGGTGTTCAGGGCAAGCGGATAAATTTGCACTGAATCTGCCCGCCACCAACAGGCCGGTCCCGGAACAGCACCAGGCTGTGAAAATTTCATATGCGGCTTTTACTGTTCATGCGAAGCCGATGAATTGAGGGTAGAATTCACCCTGAATATTCACAACAATAATGGAATCCCCATGCACTATCTGACAAAAATCGCATCTCCCGAAATCCTCACCACACAATGTCTGATTCTCGGTGTGTTTGACGGGAAGCAACACGGCTCCAGCATCGACAGGCTACCTGCCACCCCAAAGAAGCATATTCAGGCCACACTGAAAAAAGGCGACCTCGGAGGCAAGGCTGCCCAGTCACTGCTGCTTTACGGTGTGCCCGGTTTGAAGGCGGAAAGGGTGTTGCTGATGGATCTGGGTGAACAGAAATCTTTCGATGCAAAAAAACTGGCCTCCGCCATGGGCGATGCCATTGCCCTGCTCAACAAGAATGCCGTCAGAGACTGCGCACTGATGGTGCCGGAAGAATCAGCCGACATGCTGTATGCCACTGGAAGAGACATAGCAATCAGTTCAGAGGAGCAGCTCTACCTGTTCGACCAGTGCAAGAGCAAGAAGAACCGCCCCAAGAAACCACTGGGAAAGCTGACGCTGGTGGTGAAGGAGCGCAAGCAGCTCAACACGCTGAAAAAAGCCCTGAAACACGGTACAGCCATCGCCGCAGGCATGAACCTGGCAAAGGATCTTGCCAATCTGCCCGGCAACATCTGCACTCCCAGCTATCTTGCCGATACGGCAAAGCGGCTGGGACGCAAATCCACCAAACTAAAGGCTACCGCCCTGACAGAAAAGCAGATGCAGCGCCTGGGCATGGGTGCCCTGCTCTCCGTTTCCCGCGGCAGCCGTGAACCTGCCAAGCTGATTGTCCTGGAATACAGTGGCGGCAAGGAAAACAGCCGTCCCGTGGTACTGGTTGGAAAAGGTCTCACTTTCGACGCCGGCGGCATTTCCATCAAACCTTCAGCCGGCATGGATGAGATGAAATACGACATGTGCGGTGGCGCTAGCGTATTCGGAACGCTGCAGGCCTGCGTCGATCTGGACCTGCCCATCAACGTGATCGGCATCGTTCCTTCCTCTGAAAACCTCCCCGACGGCGAAGCCAACAAGCCGGGTGACATCGTTACCAGCATGGCGGGACTCACCATCGAAATCCTCAACACCGATGCGGAAGGACGCCTGATCCTCTGCGACGCCCTGACCTATGCCGAGCGCTTCAGGCCCGCTGCTGTCATAGACATCGCCACCCTTACCGGCGCCTGTGTTGTCGCCCTCGGCCATCACACCACCGGACTTTTGGGGAATGACGACAAGCTCGCAGACGAATTGCTGAAGGCAGGCGATGACATCCATGATCCCGCCTGGCGCCTGCCCATGAACGACGATTACCGCAAACAGCTGGATAGCAACTTTGCAGACATGGCCAATATCGGCGGCAAGGGCGCGGGCACCATTACTGCCGCCTGCTTCCTCGGCGAGTTCACGAAGAAGTACAAATGGGCACACCTGGATATCGCCGGCACAGCCTGGAAAGGCGGTCACGAAAAAGGCGCTACGGGCCGCCCCGTTCCCCTGCTAACACAATTGCTGCTCAAGCGCTGCAAGCTGGCTGAATGACACAGGTCGATTTCTATATCCTGCAAGCGGGCGGCCGGGGAAACCGTTATACCCTGGCTGCCCGTCTGACCGAAAAGGCCTGGTCATCCGGATACCGGGTGCTCATCGCCACAGAATCCGAGGAGGATCTGCGACACATGGATCGCCTGCTCTGGGTCCATCGTGACCAGAGCTTCATTCCCCACGGCATTCTCGGAAAGGCCGATCCGGCATTGAACCCGGTATTGCTGACCAACCCCGCAGAGGCCGGAGACGAACACGACGCACTGATCAACCTGTGCGCCAGCATTCCCGAATATTTCAGCCGATTCGAACGCGTGGCCGAATGCGTGGATCAGGAAAAGATCAATGTCTGCCGGGACCACTACCGGTTTTACAAGAACTACGGGTACCAGCTGAACACCCATGACATTTGTTGAGTGGAGTGCAGAAAATGCACCACTCCATGGATGGAGGAGGTAGAGCGAAGCAGGAGCCAGAGCCGAGGAACACAATCTGCCCGTACATGACCTACAGGGATGTAGGGAATGCTGGCAACGCAGGATGCAGTTGCCAGTGCCTGTACATAAAAAAACGGGGCCGAAGCCCCGTCTCTCAGCTGTTGTAGCCCGGGGTTCTACTCATCCTCGCCCACAGCCTTCATGCTCAGCCGTATACGGCCCTGCTTGTCCACTTCCAGTACTTTCACCTTGATGATATCGCCTTCAGACAGCTTGTCGCTTACCTTCTCGACCCGCTCTTCGCTGATCTGGGAAATATGCACCAAGCCGTCCTTGCCAGGCAGGATGGTAACGAAAGCACCGAAATCCATGAGCTTGGCAACCTTGCCTTCATAGACCGTACCCACTTCCACATCGGCGGTGATCAGTTCGACACGCTTGCGCGCTTTCTCACCCGCCGCCTTGTCCACAGAGAAGATCTTCACCAGGCCGCTGTCGTCGAGATCGACGGTCGCCCCGGTTTCTTCGGTAATGGAGCGGATAGTGGCGCCTCCCTTACCGATGACGTCACGGATCTTGTCCGGATGAATACGGAAAGAGATGATACGCGGCGCATGCTCGGACATCTCCTGACGAGGCGCGTTGATAGCCTTGTTCATCTCTTCCAGGATATACATACGGCCGTCTTTGGCCTGGGTCAGGGCGATATCCATGATCTCGCGGGTTATGCCCTGAATCTTGATGTCCATCTGCAGCGCGTTGATGCCATTTTCGGTACCGGCAACCTTGAAGTCCATATCACCCAGATGATCCTCGTCGCCGAGGATATCGGTGAGCACAGCAAAGTCGTCGTTTTCCTTGATGAGGCCCATGGCCACGCCGGCCACCGGCGCCTTGATGGGCACGCCGGCATCCATCAGCGACAGGCTGGTGCCGCACACAGAGGCCATGGAGGATGAACCGTTGGATTCTGTGATCTCGGAAACGACACGCACGGAATACGGAAATTCTTCCAGTGTTGGCATCACGGACAGCACGCCCCGCTTGGCGAGGCGGCCATGACCGATCTCGCGGCGCTTGGGACTGCCCACACGGCCGGTCTCACCCACGCAGAAAGGAGGGAAGTTATAGTGCAACATGAACGGCTCGCGATAGGAACGATCCAGTGCGTCCACGATCTGCGCGTCACGCTCGGTGCCCAGGGTCGTGATGACCAGCGCCTGCGTCTCACCACGGGTGAACAGTGCAGAGCCGTGAGTACGCGGCAGGACACCCGTCTTGATGCTGATGTTGCGCACGGTCTTGGTGTCCCGGCCGTCGATGCGCGGCTCACCCGCCAGGATGCGGCTGCGCACGGTTTTCTTCTTGAGCTTGTCCAGTGCTGCGGCGACCTGGTCTTCACTCCACTGTGGCTCGTCTCCGGCACACAGGGCTTCGATGGCAGCAGCCTTGACGGCATCCAGCTTGGCGTAGCGCTCCATCTTGTCGGTAGTGGAATAGGCTTCACCAATGCCGGCACCGGCCACTTCTGCAACCTTCTGCACCAGCTCAGCATCTTCTTCCGGAACCGTGAACTCGATGATTTCCTTACCCACTTCAGCGGCAAGTTCCTTGATGGCTCCGATGGCGACCTGCATCTGTTCGTGGCCGAACAGTACGGCGCCCAGCATGACTTCCTCGGACAGCTCCCGTGCTTCGGATTCCACCATCAGAACGGCTTCATCTGTACCGGCAACCACCAGATCCAGATCGGTGATTTCACTCAGGCCGGTGCTGGGAGGATTGAGCAGATACTGCCCGTCCTTGTAACCGACGCACGCCGCACCGATAGGCCCCTGAAACGGCAGACCCGAAATAGCCAGGGCAGCCGAGGTGCCTATCAGAGAAGGAATCTCGGGATCGACATAGGGGTTGAGGGAGATGACCGTACAGATCACCTGAGTCTCGTTTGTGTACCCCTTGGGGAACAGCGGACGGATGGGACGGTCGATGAGGCGCGCAACCAGGATTTCCTTCTCGGAAGGACGACCTTCACGGCGGAAGAAACCACCGGGAATCTTGCCCGCCGCGTAAGTCTTTTCCTGGTAGTCGACCGTCAGGGGGAAGAAATCGCGTCCTTCCATGGCATGCTTGGACCCCACCACGGTGCACAGCACCACAGTGTCGTCCATGTTGATGATTACCGCGCCGTCAGCCTGACGGGCCACTTCTCCGGTTTCCAGCGTCACTTTGTGGTCGCCGAACTGAAACTCTTTCTTGATTGCAGTCACTTGGATATTCCTTCGTTTGTGAAATTGCGACGCTGAAATTAACGACGCAGGCCGAGACGTTTGATCAGATCACGATAGCGCTCTACATCCTTGCCTTTGAGATAGTCCAGCAGTTTGCGGCGGGAGTTGACCATGCGGATCAGACCCTGGCGGGAATGATGATCCTTGTTGTGCTCCTTGAAGTGGGGCGTCAGGTCGTTGATGCGCCAGGTCAGCAGTGCCACCTGAACTTCGGTGGAACCGGTATCGGTTGCACTCTTGCCATACTCTTCCACGATTTGCTTCTTGATCTCTGCACTCATTGACATAATTGTTCTCCAAAATAAACAGTCGCCTGCGACATACAACGTTCCGTCCGACAATGAGTTCAGGCGGAACTGGCGATTAAAAAAACCCGGATAGGATTCCGGAAGAAGGCGATTATCCTACATTCAGTTGGAATTCGCCAATAAACGACGCGGAGCGACCCGCCCATCGTCATCGATTTCACCGACACCTATAAAATGCTCATCGGCGCCATAGATGCGCACATAACCTTCGGTGGGCGCCTTTGGCACCTGCACCGGCTGTCCCTGCTTGATGTAAAAACTGCTGTCTGCGCCCAGATACACTGCAGGCCAGTGATTCAATCCCTTATCCATGGGCAGCAAAAGCTGGTCGAGACCGTGCAATCCCTTTTCTTCCGACACCTGTTGCAGGGTTTCCATGCTCACCATGCCCTCCTCATCGAAAGGACCGACCAGCGTGCGCCGCAGCGCCACCACATGTGCGCCCACTCCCAGGGACTTGCCGATGTCTTCAGCCAGGGTACGTACATAAGTCCCTTTGGAACAATGCACCAGCAAATCGAACTCCGGCGTGTCGAAATCCAGCAGCTGCAGATCGTAGATGGTAATGTTGCGCGCCTCGCGTTCGACTTCGATACCCTGACGGGCCAGCTTGTACAAACGCTGACCGTTGTGCTTCACGGCGGAATACATGGGCGGCAGCTGTGAAATCTCACCGGTGAAATCAGCAAGTACGTCCTGTACCTGATCCCGGGTAATGTGGTTGGCAGGATGAGATTCGATGATCTCTCCTTCGGCGTCGCCGGTAGATGTGGTCTCACCCAGCCTGACCCGCACCCGGTATCGTTTGTCCGCATCCAGCAGGAAGGCGGAAATCTTGGTGGCGTTGCCGAAACACAGGGGCAGCAGCCCGGTGGCCAGGGGATCGAGACTGCCGGTGTGTCCCGCTTTCTGCACCTTGAACAGATGCTTTACTTCCTGCAGGGCGGCATTGGAGGTAACACCCAGGGGTTTGTCCAGCAGCAGTATCCCTGTAACATTCCTGCCCCGGGGTCGGCGGCGTCTACCCATCTTCTTCCCTGGTATCCGATGACACGGCCTTTTCGATCAGATCCGACAGCCGCTTGCCTTCTTCGATGGAACTATCGTAGATGAATTTCAGCTCGGGCACGGTACGTGTCTTCATGATCTGTCCCAGGCGGCGGCGCAGGAAACTGGCGGCATGCCCCAGTACCTTGACGAAATAATCCGCCTCGTCCTTGTCCAGAACCGTGAAATAAATCTTGGCATGGGAGAGATCACGGGTGACGCGCACTTCCTGTATGGTAACTTCGAACAGGCGCGGATCCTTGGCGGCATCGCGCAGCAGCAATGCCAGCTCCCGGTGCATCTGCGCACCAATCCGGTCGCCGCGGTTGAATTCCCTCATGATTCCCTGCCGTTACAGCTCGCGCTGAACTTCTGTCCGGGAGAACACTTCGATCTGATCACCGGGCTTGACGTCATTGTAGTTCTTCACGCCGATACCACACTCGGTGCCGGCCTTCACTTCCATGACATCATCCTTGTGACGACGCAGGGATTCCAGCTCACCCTCGTAGATGACCACGTTGTCGCGCAACACGCGTATGGGGCTGTTGCGCTTGACCACGCCTTCCACCACCATGCAGCCTGCGATGGCACCGAGCTTGGAGGAACGGAACACGTCCCGTACTTCGGCCAGGCCGATGATCTCTTCGCGGATTTCGGGTGACAACAGGCCGGCTACAGCCTGTTTCACATCATCGATAACTTCATAGATGATGCTGTAATAACGCAGATCCAGGTTGCTTTCCTCGATCACCTTGCGTGCTGCGGCATCTGCCCGCACATTGAAGCCGATGATGGCCGCGCCAGAAGTAAGCGCCAGGTTGGCGTCTGACTCGTTGATACCGCCTACACCGGCGGCCACGATCTTGACCCGGGCCTCGTCAGTATGAATCTTCTGCAGCGACTCTTTCAGCGCCTCGACGGAACCCTGTACATCTGCCTTGATGATGAGATTCACATAAGAAACTTCGCCCTCACCCATACGGGTGAACATCTCATTGAGTTTGGCGGCTTTCTGTTCTGCCAGGCGCGAATCACGCTGCTGCTCGCGGCGCATTTCCGCCACTTCCCGTGCTTTCTTTTCGTCCGGCAGGGCAGCCATGCTGTCTCCAGCCTGGGGCACACCGGACAAACCCAGCACCTCGACAGGTGTGGAAGGCCCGGCTTCTTTCACCATCTTGCCGTTTTCATTGAACATGGCCCGTACACGGCCGTATTCGACGCCGGCCACCACGCCATCACCCTGTTTCAGGGTGCCTGACTGCACCAGCACGGTTGCAACCGGGCCACGTCCCTTGTCGAGACTGGATTCCACCACGATACCCCGGGCATAGCCGGTAACCGGCGCCTTGAATTCAAGAATTTCTGCCTGCAGCAGGATGGCGTCCAGCAACTGGTCAACCCCTTCACCTGTCTTGGCGGAAACCTTGACGAACTGGGTATCACCACCCCAGTCTTCGGGCACGACTTCTTCCGCCACCAGTTCCTGCATCACCTTGTCAGGCTGTGCTTCGGGACGGTCGATCTTGTTCACAGCAACGATCATGGGTACGCCTGCCGCCTTGGCATGCTGCACCGCTTCCTTGGTCTGGGGCATGACGCCGTCATCGGCAGCCACTACCAGAATGATGATATCCGTTGCCTGGGCACCCCGGGCGCGCATGGCGGAAAAAGCCGCGTGTCCCGGCGTATCCAGGAAGGTAACGGTGCCGTGACCTGTTTCCACACGATAAGCGCCAATATGCTGGGTAATACCACCAGCCTCACTGTCGGCCACCTTCGACTTGCGGATATAGTCCAGCAGGGAGGTCTTGCCGTGATCGACATGTCCCATGATGGTGACCACCGGCGCACGCGGCACGGGCTCACCTTCGGGTTCATGGGCAATGGAAGCGATCAGTTTGTCTTCCACGTCTTCTTCCTTGTGGAAGATGACCTTGTGACCCATCTCCTCCACCACCAGTGCGGCTGTATCCTGGTCCAGCACCTGGTTGATCGTAACCATCATGCCCATTTTCATCAGTTCCTTGATGACTTCTGCGGCTTTTACCGACATCTGCTGGGCGAGTTCGCCGACGCTGATGTTCTCGGGCACCTTGACTTCACGCACCACGGGTGCCGTCGGTTTCTGGAAGCCATGATCCATGTCTGCCTGTGCAGCATCGCGACCCCGGCTCTTGCGCGCCGGCTTGCGCCGTCCGCTCTTGCCGGCTGCCACGTGCAACTCTTTACGGCCGCGACCGGGTTTACCGGCTTCCGCACGCCGCTGGGCCTTTTCCTTGCGCTCCCTGGCCTCCTGCTGGGTCTTGCGCTGTTCCTGCGCACGGCGGGCAAGTTCGATATCCCGCTCCCGCTGCTGTTTTTCCGCTTCCGCCTTGGCGCGTTCTTCATCCTCGGCCCGGGTACGCGCCTCTTCCTGGCGCTTGCGTTCATCTTTCTCTGCCTGCAACAGGGCTTCCTGCGCCTTGCGTCGCGCCAGTTCCTGCTCTTCGGCAAGACGGCGCTGTTCAGCCTGTTCGGCCAAGGCCTTTTTCGCCTCTTCCGCTTCCTTCAGCAGGCGTTCCTGATCCGTTTCGGCTGCCGGCGCTTTTGCGTAGGTGCGCTTGCGCTTGACTTCCACATTCACGGTCTTGGCGGTACGGGCCGCCCGCGCCGCAGGTGTACGACCGGCTGATGCCGGCTGTTTGAGTTCGGTTGTCGTCTTGCGCTTGAGGGTGACCTTGCCGGTTTTGGCCGGACTTTTCCCTCCCTTGCCATGACTGGCGCGCAGAAAATTCAGCAGCTCCAGCTTTTCCTTCGCTGTCACCGGATCATCGGCGCTGCTCTTGTTCAAACCTGCCTGGGCAAACTGCTCCAGGAGACGATCCACCGGTACGCCTACATCGGCGGCCAACTGGCTGACTGTAATATCGCTCATGCCAATACCCCCTTACCCCTTGGGCTCGGATTCTGTTTCGTTTTCGGCTTCTTCAAACCAGGGCGCCCGTGCTGTCATGATCAGTTCACCGGCGCGCTTTTCATCCATGCCTTCAATTTCCATCAGTTCATCGACTGCCAGCTCCGCAAGGTCTTCCATGGTGCTTACACCAATGGAAGCCAGTTGCAGAGCTAGGTCTTCGTTCATACCGTCCATACCCAGCAGGTCTTCCGCCGGCTTGGCATCGGACAGGGATTCTTCCTGGGCAATCGCCCGGGTCAGCAATGCGTCACTGGCGCGGTTTCGCAGCTCTTCCACAATATCTGCATCGAATTCCTCGATAGCCAGCAGTTCCTCTTCAGGAACATAGGCGATTTCTTCGATCGTGGTAAAGCCTTCCTGCGCAAGAATGACCGCCACTTCCTCGTCCACATCCAGCTCTTCCATAAAGCCTTTGACGTACTGCTGAGCCTCTGCATCGGCTTTTTCCGCCAGTTCGTCCTCGCTCATGACATTGAGTGTCCAGCCTGTGAGCTGGCTGGCAAGGCGGATGTTCTGGCCGCCGCTGCCGATAGCCTGGGACAGGTTTTCTTCCTTCACGGAGATGTCCATGGAATGGGCATCTTCATCCACGACGATGGAGGCCACTTCCGCAGGCGACATGGCGTTGATGATGAACTGCGCAGGATTCTCGTCCCAGAGGATGATATCCACGCGTTCACCCGCCAGCTCATTGGAAACAGCCTGCACCCGTGAACCCCGCATACCCACGCAGGCGCCTACGGGGTCGATGCGCGGATCGTTGGTACGCACGGCGATCTTGGCGCGACGGCCGGGATCACGGGCGGCACCCAGAATTTCGATCAGGCCGTCACCCACTTCCGGCACCTCCAGTTTGAACAGCTCGATGAGCAGTTCAGGCACAGTGCGCGACACAAACAGCTGGGGACCCCGCACATCGGTACGGATTTCCTTCAGAAACCCACGCAATCGGTCACCGATGCGTACCGGCTCCTTGGGAATGACTTCGCTGCGCGGAATGATGGCCTCGGCATTGCTGCCCAGGTCCATGATGATTGCACCACGATCCAGTCGCTTGACCACGCCGGTAACCAGCTGGCCGACCTTGTCTTCGTAGGCTTCCACCACCTTGGCGCGCTCGGCTTCCCGTACTTTCTGCACGATGACCTGCTTGGCGGTCTGTGCTGCAATACGGCCGAACTCGATGGATTCCATCGGCTCTTCGACATAGTCACCGGGCTGAATATCGGGATTCTCAGCGCGTGCGGCGCTGAGCGTGATCTCCGATTTGGGATTCTCCAGCACCGGTGTCTCGCTGTCATCCACTACCAGCCAGCGACGGAAGGTATCGTAATCACCGGTTTCGCGGTCGATCACTACGCGCACTTCGATATCTCCATCGTGCTTCTTGCGTGTGGCGGAGGCCAGCGCGGCCTCAATGGCTTCAAAAATAATATCCTTGTCGACTTCTTTTTCGTTAGAAACCGCGTCTACGACGAACAGGATCTCTTTGGTCATCGCGATACCCTCAATAATTTAGCAGCAGGTTGTTGAAAAACGCCGTTTTTCGACGGCCTGTGTGCAGCACAGGGATGTGCCGCCATCTCCAGGGACATCATGTCACTGAAAATAAATGAAGCAGAAGATTGTATATTTCTGCTCCCGGGTTGAAAAAGCCCCTGAGAGGGCTTGCTCAACATCCTGTCAGAATTCCGGAACAAGACGCGCCTCCTGAATCTGATCCATGAACAAAGGATAGACCTCACCGTCCACCTCTACCAGGATTTGGTCATCTTCGACGCCCAGCAACTGGCCTTTGTATTTACGCCGTCCGCCAATGGACGCATCGAGCCTGACATTCACCTTGCGCCCGACGAAGCGCTCGAAATCAGCGCTGTCGAACAAAGGCCGGTCCAGCCCGGGGGATGACACCTCCAGGCTGTATTGCCCTGGCAGGGGGTCTTCCACGTCTAGCACGCCACTGAGCTGGTGGCTTACCGCAGCACAGTCATCGACGTCGATTCCATTCTCTTTATCTATATAGATACGCAGCAGGTTGCCGCCCTGGTAGCCGGTGAGATATTCCACACCCACGAGTTCGTACCCCATGGGTTCAACCACGTTGCGTACGATTTCCTGCAGTTTCGCTGATGCTTTTTGCATATCACCCAAATAAAAAAATGGGCACGAGGCCCATTCCTGATCTACCCATAACAAAAAACCCCGTAAACGGGGTCCCAGGAAAAACTCTGTCTTCGAATTTCCTACTGTCGTGCCGTCCGGCAAACAACCGTGTCAGGGCTGCCCTGCCCTCTCATGCGCCGCGATAATAGTTTTTTTTGCCACTTTCGTCAAGATATTCGGCAAATTACTTCTCCGGCTTCTTGCCGCCACCCTTGCGCAGAGGCTTGCCCTTGCTCGCCCGCTTCTTGCGCGCTTCCTTGGGATCTGCGATCAGCGGCCGGTAAATCTCCACCCGGTCGCCGGGATAGAGCACAGCGTCGAGCTTGGCGGCCTTGCCGAACACACCCACCTTATTGCTGCCCAGGTCTATTTCAGGATGGGCCTCCAGAATACCGGACTGGCGAATGGCCTGCTCCACGGTCAGGCCAGGCTCTCCTTCCACTACATGGACAATCTGCTCGTTCGGCAGGGCATAAGCGACTTCTACCTGAATCATTTGGGTGCTCCTTTGGCCAGCTCATTGGCCCGTTTGCAAAACGCATCCACCAGGGAATTGGCGATCTGGGCAAATACAATACCAAAAGCCTTGTCCATCAGGCCACTGGAAAACTCGAATTCCAGGGTCAGCGCCACCTTGCAGGCATCTTTCCGCAGCTCGGTGAATTCCCAGGCGCCGTGCAGTTTGCGAAAAGGCCCCTCTTTCAGGTTGATCTCGATACGCTCATACGGGAAAAGCCGGTTGCAGGTGGAAAAGGCCCGGGTTACCCCGGCCTTGGACACGACAATCTCGCCGCACAGCTCTTCTTCATTGCGAGAGAGCAACCGCGCATCCTTGCACCAGGGCAGGAATTCAGGGTAACTGTCCACGTCATTCACGATCTCGAACAGCGCTTCTGCTGACACCGGGACCAGCGCCGATTTCTCTACTACCGCCATCAGCCGCGCCCCACTTCACGGTCGAGTTCACCGCTGTGCAGCTTTTCCAGATATGCCGACAGCTTGCGCTTGACCTGACCACTCAGGGCATAGAGAGCGAACATGTTGGGAAACGCCATGGAGAGCAGCAGCAGGTCGCTGAAATCCAGCACCGCCGAGGCGCTGCCTATGGAACCGGCCACCACCACCAGCACGAACAGCATCCGGTAAAGCATGGAAAAGCGTTCTCCGAACATGTAGGTCCAGCAGCGCTCTCCATAATAGGACCAGGAAATCATGGTCGAATAGGCAAACAGCACCACCGATATGGACAGTACGATAGGAAACCAGCTGATGACGCTGCCGAAAGCCATGGCGGTCAGCGCCGCACCCTGATTGTTGGCAATAAGTTCGGCATGCTGACCGTTGGCGTCATACACGCCCGTGATGATGATTACCAGGGCCGTCATGGTGCAGATCACCACAGTATCGATGAAAGGCTCCATCAGCGCCACGATGCCCTGGCGGGTGGGATAAGGCGTACGCGCCGTGGAGTGGGCGATGGCTGCCGAGCCGATGCCTGCTTCGCTGGAGAACGCCGCCCGCTTGAATCCCTGAGCCATGATTCCCACGAAAGCCCCCATACCCGCTTCCATGCTGAAAGCACTGGAGAAAATCAGTGCAAAGACTTCCGGCACGCGGTCCGCATTGGAAAATACAATCCACCCCGCCGCCAGCAAGTAGATGCCCACCATGGTCGGCACGATGGCCTCGGCAACGTGGGCGATTCTGCGGATACCACCGATGATGACAACACCGACCAGGAACGCCATGACCACTCCAAAAATCCAGGGTTCTTCAGCCAAATAGGGAATCTGCTGCTTGACCGCAGTGAGAGACTGACTCACCTGGAAGGCATTGCCTCCCCCAAGAGAAGCTCCGATGGTCAGGATGGAAAACAGGATCGCCAGCCCCTTGCCAAAACCTTTCCAGCCCAGACCGGCAAACCCCCGCGACAGATATTCCATGGCGCCGCCCATGACGTGTCCATCGGGACGGATTTCGCGATACATCTGCGCCAGGCTGGCCTCGGTGAACTTGGTGCTCATACCCAGGAGCCCGGCAATGATCATCCAGAAAGTTGCACCGGGACCGCCGATACCGATGGCGATGGCGACACCCGCAATATTGCCCAGCCCCACCGTGGCGGACAGGGCCGCGGTCAGCGCCTGGAAGGGCGTTACCTCACCCACGTCGTCGGGACGGCTGTATTTCCCCCGCACGATGGCGATGGAATGCCCCAGCAGACGGAAATTGATGAAGCCCATCTTCACCGTCAGGAACACCGCACCGGCTACCAGCCAGGCGACGATAAAGGGAAACTCCCCTTCCCCGGGAAACACATCGAAAAACAGTACTGTCGCCAGCCAGCCGTTGAGCACGCCGAGTGCATCGTTCAGCGTGCCCGCCGCTGCTGCCTCCTGCCCCGCCAGTACATTGCCGAATGCAGCTACCGTCATCAGCAGCACCGCTGCATGAAAAATTTTTCTGTTCACAACCCCTTTTACTCCCGCAATTCGGTTCTCATGCCGGCCTGCCACGGGTTACAATCAACCGATGGCCAAAAAGACGAAAAACAAGGGCAGCAAGGGCAATACCATTACCCTGAACAAAGCCGCCGGACATGAATTCTTTATCGAGCAGCGCTTCGAGGCAGGCATTGCCCTCGAAGGCTGGGAAGTAAAGAGTTTGCGGGAAAATCGTGTGAATCTCAAGGAGAGCTACGTCCTGATCAAGGATGACGAGATCTGGCTGTTCGGCGCGCACATCACGCCCCTGCCCACCGCCTCCACCCATATCAACCCTGACCCCACCCGTACCCGCAAGCTGCTACTGCACCGCAGGGAGATCGACATGCTGCGCGGCCAGGTGGAACGCAAGGGCTACACCCTGGTGCCTACGGCCATGTACTGGAAACGCGGCCGCGCCAAGCTGGAGATCGGCCTGGCCAAGGGAAAGAAACAGCACGACAAACGTGCCGTGTCGAAGGACAGGGACTGGCAGCGTGAAAAAGCACGTTTGTTCAAACGTGGCTGACCGGCGTCAATCACCGGAATCAAAAAACAGACCATAATTAA
>NZ_JBHNMF010000021.1:0-19314 GCF_048562965.1 Thiolapillus sp.
GATCTCCAGGCCGTTGGGCAGGCTCAGGGTCAGGCCGGTGGGCTGTACCGTGGCCGGGATCACCGGCACAAAGCCCGCCCCCTTCTTCTCTGTTGCCGGTTCGGCGGCCCGGCGTAGCTTGTGGACCCAGTAGCCGAAGGTACTATACCGCAGCTCCTGCTGTTCGCAGTAGGCTTTCTGCGTCAGGCCAGATTGTTGCCAGGCCGCAATGTGTGACTGCCAGAATGACGCGCCTTCGGTGGCATCAGACATGTCCATCGATTTCTCCTGTGTCGTGAAATTTCAGGAGAAAGTCTGCACGGGGTCAGGTCGGGAAAACAGGTGTGGATTCTTGGGCGCTTACGGTGCAGGCGGCTTCAGAACAGTTGGAACTGCAGCCGGAAGCAGATTTTATGCAGCTGCATCCCGGTCAGATAGACCAGCTGGAGGAGCTGGTGCAGGAATCCGCACATCAGCTGTCGGTACAGTTTGGTCTCGAAAAGCCCCGTCCGGAACTGCGGGTAGTCAGCTGATCAGGCGCGCATTCTCGAAACCGGGGTGGCATCTGCCTTGGGGTCCCAGCGTTTGCTCTGGGCCCTGAACAGGTAGTTCATCATGGTGAGGTTTTTCTCAGGCAGGTTCAGTGCGGTATCCACCCAAAGATCCACGATACGGAACAGTTCTTCCCGTGAAATGGGATTGTGCTCAGCCATGATCTTGTCCATCGCAAAGTAGCCGCCTTCCCGTGACTGACGCCGTTTGATGTAATGGTGCAGCATTTCTTCTGCCTTGCCGTCTTCGGCCAGCAGATCCACAACCCCCATTTCATAGAGTTCGGCGGCGGTATAGATATTGCCGCTGGTGATCATGCGTTTTGCCAGTGCTGGGCTGATGCGACGTGCCAGAAAGCTGAAAGCACCCATGCCGGGAAAGAGGCCGAACTGGGTTTCCGGAAAACCGAAGCGTGCGCGTTTTTCCGCGATTACCGTATCCGCTACAAGAGCCATCTCGAAACCACCCCCGAGAGCCTCTCCCTCTACAACCGAGATCGTACAGAGCCTGGCGTCGCCGCCAGACAGGTTTCTGTGGGCGATCTCCATGCAGGTGTGGGCGTATTCAGTAAGGTGTTCACGGTCGCCATTGCGGATCAGTTCGAGGTCGCCGCCCAGACAAAAGACACCAGGCAGCCTGGAACTCAGAACAAGATAGCGTAGCCGCTCTGCCGGAACCCGCGCCTGATCCTGTTCACAAACGGTTGTCATGAGGCCCTGGGCTGCTTCGAGGTCTTTCAGAAAGGAAGAAGTGATTACCGGGCGTCCGGGATGCATAAAACGGATGCGGATGGCCTGGTGGTCGCGGTTGATGCCCAACTCGATGCTTTCCAGTTGCATGCGGTTATCCATGATGCTGATCATTCCTGCCCCCCTTGAGTCTGATGTCTGCTTAGACAGATGCTACGGTCATCATAATCGATTTTTTTTACCCCTTGCAGTAGATTTGATATTGCTTGCGTCTCTGTCAGGTAATCAATATGAGACGCGCATGGCACATTGTCGCCAGAGTTTCCCGAACAGTGCCCTATTGCCGGGCTAATATCCGCTCTTCCGGCCTTGGGAGCAGAGAATCGAACGACTGAGTGGGCAATCAGGCATTGGCCGGTGGTGTGTTCAGGGTGCAAACAGCATCAGTTTTCATGGCTGGCCGAGGATACTTCCCTGTATTCTCAGAACGATTTTAGAGCATCATGCCCCGGATGGTATAGAAAAGCATGGCTGCCATCAGCCCGGAAGCAGGTACTGTAATGACCCAGGCGGCGGCTATTTTCATCAGTGCCGAACGCTTTACCAGTTCCTTGTGGTAGATCTTTTTCAGGCCCTTGCGTTCTTTCTTGGTCAGTTCCGCTTCGGTCTTGTGTTTTTTCAGCTCGGCCAGCATGCGACCTTTCTCGTCCACAGAAGCGCGCCGGAAATCGTTGAGAAAAGCTTCGATCACTTCATGGTCTGCGCCTTCATGGTGATCCTTGATGTCCTCGATCATGCGGGCATAGGATGCTTTGATGAACTCGCGCAGGAAACCCACGCCAAACACGGCACCTACGGCAATATGGGTGGAACTGACGGGTAAACCGAATTGGGTGGCGATGATGACCGTGATGGAGGCTGCCATGGCGATGGAAAAGGCGCGCATCTGGTCCAGTTCGGTGATCTCGGAACCCACGGTACGGATCAGCTTGGGGCCATACAGGGCCAGACCGATGGCGATACCGATGGCGCCTACCATCATGACCCAGAGGGGGATGGCTGCCTTTTTGGCGATACCGCCGTGAACGATGGCGTCATTGATGGCGGCCAGGGGGCCGACCGCATTGGCCACATCGTTTGCACCGTGGGCAAAACTCAGCAGGGCTGCCGCGAAAATCAGGGGTATGGTGAACAGGCGATTGACACTGGCTTTTTCATTGCTCAATTTGCTTGCCTGGCGTGCAATCATGGGCTTGACCAGGACATAGATGGTAATGGCGATAACAAGGCCGACGCCCAGGGCGGTCAGGAAGTCGGTCTTCCAGATCTTTTTCAGACCCTTGACCACCAGGTAGGTGCTGAAAGCCCAGGCCATCACGCTGATGAGAATGGGCACCATGCGGTTCGATGCGGTTATCATGTCCGATCGGTAGGTAATGGTGCGTTTGATCAGATAGAGGAAAGCAGCCGCGATGATGCCGCCGAGTACGGGAGAAATGACCCAGCTGGCGGCGATCGTACCCATCTTGGGCCAGTTTGCGATCCCCATTCCTCCGGCGGCAATGCCGGCTCCCAGTACGCCGCCCACGATGGAGTGGGTGGTGGATACCGGGGCGCCCAGCGCGGTGGCGATATTGAGCCAGATGGCGCCGGCCAGCAATGCCGCCATCATGATCCAGATGAACACTTCCGTATTGTTGATCAGCGCGGGGTCTATGATGCCTTTCTTGATGGTGCTGACGACATCCCCGCCGGCAACCAGTGCGCCTGCTGCTTCGAAGGTGGCGGCAATGATGATGGCGCCTGTCATCGTGAGGGCGCGGGAGCCAACGGCGGGCCCTACGTTGTTGGCGACATCATTGGCGCCGATGTTCAGGGCCATGTAGCCGCCGATCATGGCGGCTGCAACCAGCATCAGTCCGTTATGAATCTCTGTGAATTCGTAACCCGTGTACATCATGATCAGGATGATGAACATAAGTCCGATACCGAGCCGGAACAATTCGGGACGCCCCGATTGAGCGGCGGATTCAATCTGGTTGATGTTTTTTAATTCCATAACACAGCCCCCAATATCCGGCTGAGAAAACCGGATGTTGCCTTGTTGATGATAAGGGAAATCTGAACTTTAATTTTACCTCAGATGGGCTCTCTCATGCGTAGAAGTTTGCCGGCCGGGGGTATAGGTAATAATTTGATATGCCTAGCAATAATTATTATGTCAAGATCATCCAGGGGGCGGTTCCGGTAAAAAGTCATGTTTCCGCCGATAGCGGCTTTTATGCATCCGGGGATTTCCGTATAGTTGGCTTTTTTTGCCCAATAGCAGCTATGACGGACAGGTACGCGGTCATCGGCAATCCCATCGAACACAGCAAGTCGCCGTTGATTCATCAGCGCTTCGCTGTGCAGACAGGCCAGGATTTGAGCTACGAAAAAATACTCGGTGATCTGGAATATTTTGCCGGCGATGTCAGGGACTTTTTTGCATCGGGAGGAAAGGGTCTGAATGTGACCGTTCCCTTCAAGGAACAGGCATGGCGTCTGGCAGACGAATTGAGCGTGGGAGCAAACTCGGCGGGCGCAGTAAACACGCTGACCCTGCAGCCCGATGGCAGTATTCGTGGTGACAATACCGACGGCGTGGGTCTGGTGCGGGACCTGCAGCAGAACAACGGCTTCCGGCTCGAAGGTGCCAAGGTGCTGTTGCTGGGAGCGGGAGGTGCTTCCCGGGGTGTGGTGCGGCCGTTGCTGGAACAGGGCGTGTCGGGTCTGCTCATTGCCAACCGCACAGCCAGCCGGGCAGAAGACATAGCTGCACAGATGGCGACCCTGGGGCCGGTGAGCGGTTGCGGTCTGGATGAACTGAAAGGACAGAAGTTCGATCTGATCATCAATGGCACCGCCGCAGGCCTGACCGGCCAGGTCCCGGCTGTTCCAGGGGATTGCCTGGGGAAAAATACCTGGGTCTATGACATGATGTATGCTACTGAGCCCACGGCGTTTGTAGAATGGGCCTGTAAACATGGCGTCGCCCGTGCACTGGATGGTTTGGGCATGCTGGTAGAGCAGGCGGCCGAATCTTTTTTTCTTTGGCGGGGAGTCCGTCCCAACACCAAGAATGTAATCGAGGAACTGAGGAGTTAAACAAGGCATGAAATTATCGTATGGAAAACTGAACAAATATTTGATCGCCGGTGTTCTGGCGATCGGTGTCGCAGGATGCAGTGATTCCGACAAGGCAGAAAAAGCTGCCGCCAAGGAAGCGGTTGCAGAGTTCAATCTGCTTGCAATGGTTCCCGCGGACACACCTTATGTGGCTGCCAGCAGCAGGGAAATGCCCCAGGGGCTGAGTGAAAAAGTGCTCATGGCTTCCGGGCTGGGCATTAATGACGGTTCCCTGCGCAAGGAACTGGCCAGCATGGATGCCGATGCCAGCGATGCAGAAAAATCCATGAACAAACTGCTGGATGCACTGCTGGCAGAACTCGAAGGCAAGATGAACGCCAAAGGGCTGGAATCACTCGGACTGCCCATCAACGGCCGCAGCCTGATCTATGGCTTGGGTATCCTGCCCGTGGCCTGGGCTGAAATCCTGGATGCCCAGAAAGTCGAAGCTTTCCTGTCCCGGGTGGAAGAGCGCAGCGGCATGAAAGCCGACAAAGCAACACGCGGTGATATCAGCTATCGCCGTTTCGTGATGGATGACCTGGTTGGCATCTTGGCGGTAAACAAGGACCATCTGATCATGGCGGTGCTGCCGGTCAAGTCGGAGGCTGAAATGCTGCCCATGGTGTTTGGTGAAACCAAGCCGGCGGAATCCCTCGCAAACGGCAAGTTCAAGGACTTCACCACCCAGCGCAAGTTCCTGGGCTATGGTGACGGCTATGTCGACCTGGTGCGTTTTGCCGAAATGGCGCTGGGTGAGTCACAGGGTATCAACGCCGATGTACTCAATGCCCTGGGTGTAAGCCCGAGCGACCTGTCTCCGGCTTGCCGCACGTTTGTGAAAACCACCATTCAGTCCGTACCGCTGATCAGCTTCGGATTTACCGATGTCACCGACAGCAGATACGCCGTCAAGGCAACGGTCGAAACCTCCCCCGGCGTTGCCGCCTGGCTGCAGAAGATGGCTTCCCCCGTGCCCGGTGTGGGTGTTGACGACGGTGGTTTGCTGAGCTTCGGCGCCGGTTTCAACCTGCCCCAGATACGTGATGGCGTCAAAGCCATGCTGCGCAATTTTGCCGAAACCGGTAAAGGCTGTGAGCTGGTGGATGAAGAGGGTCTGACTCAGGCCATGCAGGGTATCGACATGATGCTCAATCCCATGCTGGCCGGTATCAAGGGATTCAATCTGACGGTCAATGACGTAGAGGTGGACCCGCAGACCATGAGCCCCAAGAGCGTTGATGCCCAACTGTTGCTGGCAGCAGCTGATCCCAAAGGCATGTTCGGCATGCTGGGCATGTTCAACCCGCAACTGGCTCAGCTGGATATTCCCACTGACGGCACCCCCGTGAAAGTACCCCTGGAAACCATGTCACCCATGGCGCCCCCGACTTTTGCGGCGATCAAGGGTGAGACGCTTGCGTTGAAAGTGGGTGAGAAAGCACCCGATGGCATTGACAAGGTGCTGTCAGCGCCGCTGGCCAAGGTGCCTCCCATGCTTTCTGTCAGCTACAATGCCGGCAAACTGTTCGACGTAGTCGGTCCGCCCATGAAATCCATGGTGGATTCCATGCAGGGTGAAGAGGCTGCGGACATGCAATCGGCCTACGATTCCATGAAAGCGGCTGCAAACATCTATGGAAAAATCGATTTCCGCATGCTGGGTACCGACAAGGGCATGGAGTTCGATACGGTCGTCGATCTGAAATAACGGCCATTGCTGTTTTGCAAGGCAAAGCCCCCGACCCTTTGTGGTCGGGGGCTTTTGTATGGGAGCCGAAAAAGACAGCTTAGCTGTGGCGAAAAATCTTCGGTTCCAGCTCATGCCGGTGTAGCAGGCGGTAGAATTCGGTGCGGTTGCGGTGTGCCAGGCGCGCGGCCCGGGTGACGTTGCCGCCGGTCATCTGCAGTAGTTCAACAAGGTAATTTCTTTCGAAATGACTCTGGGCTTCCGCCAGGGATACGATGTCACTGGATTTGTTGCGCAGGGCGTTCTGCACCAGGCTTTCCGGGATGATATCAGTCAGTGACAGGGCAGCCACCTGTTCCACCACGTTCAGCAATTGCCGGATGTTGCCTTTCCACGGGGCCAACATCAGGGTTTCCATCGCTTCAGGGGAGAAGCTGCGGGCCCGGCAGTTGCCCCGTTCACAGACCTGAGCGAGGAAGTGTTTCGCCAGCAGGGGGATATCCTCGCGCCTGCGGGAAAGCGGCGGGATTTCCAGCAGCACGACGTTCAGCCGGTAGTACAGGTCTTCACGAAACCTGCCTTTTTCGATGGCGGCTTCCAGGTCGGAATGGGTTGCGGAAACGATGCGCACGTCCACGGGAATGCTTCTGGTGGCGCCAACGGGGCGTACCTCCCCGTCTTCCAGTACGCGCAGCAGCTTCGCCTGGAATTCCAGGGGCATGTCGCCGATTTCATCCAGGAACAGGGTACCGGTATCGGCGGCCTCAAACAGGCCTTTCCGATTGCGGTCGGCGCCGGTAAAAGCCCCCTTAGTATGACCGAAGAGCTCTGACTCCAGCAGGTTTTCCGGAATGGCGGCACAGTTGATGGGGACGAATGGCGCATCGTGGTGCGGACTGGCCTTGTGCAGCGCGCGGGCCAGCAGTTCCTTGCCTGTGCCGCTCTGGCTCTGAATGAGCACGCTCACATCGCTCTGGGCGATGCGCCAGGCCTTGTTCAGCAGTTTTTCCATGGCTGAACTGCGGCTGATGATGTGGCTGCGCCAGTCTTCTTTGCACCCCGTTTTTTCCGGGCCGTCCGGGCAGCACTGGCTCAGTGCGTCATTGATGCTTTGCAGCAGTTCGTTGCTGTCGAAAGGTTTGGTGAGGTAGCTGAACAGCCCTTTGCGGGTGGCCTGCACCGCGTCGGGAATCGTCCCGTGAGCGGTGAGCATGATTACCGGCAGGGAAGGCATCTGCTGCTGCACTGCATCGAACAGCGCCAGACCATCCATGCCCTGCATGCGCAGATCGGTGATCATGATATGCGGTTTCCAGGCGCTGATCCTGCCCAGTGCCTGCTGGCCACTGGCCGCGGTCTCCACCTGAAAACCGTTGGCTTCAAGGCGCAGGGACAACAGTTTCAGCAACCCGGGGTCATCATCTACCAGCAGGATCCTGTGATGTCCCGGTGGAGGTATGGTCGGTTGAAGTGGTGATCAAGTGTGTCTTCGGCCTCGTGATAGATTTTGGGACATCCCAGTCCCCAAAATCGACTCGGCCTTTGACAACCTATTGGTGCCCCAGCCGTCCTGGTCACCAAGCACTACGCAACAACTTCGCAAGCTCGTTGCTGCTCCGTACTTGTCTCCCAATGACTGGACGCCGCGTTTGGATGCCTACTTTGCTTCCCCTCTGGCGCTATGCGCACGACGGGTAAGCAGTGCGGCCTCGCGGCTACTGGGGTCTACCAGCCTTCGCTTCGCTCTCCATGGCTGGCAGCGGATGTATCGTTCCTTTTCATTGATATTCTGCTCGATATTCTTGAGTTGTTCCATCTGGGACTGCAGGACGGCCAGTTCGGCGGACAGCTCCCGGGTGGCGGCCTGCTGTGCCTTCAGCTGCTGTCTGAGTTCCAGGGCTTTCAGTTTCTGGGCGCGTATCTGCTGCAGCTGGTCAAGTACCAGCCGTGCCAGCCTGTGGGCTCTGGGATCCTGCAGTTTTTCGCCGGTCAACAAATCCCTGAGCAGCTTCAGCGCCTGTTGCCTGTCTTTTTCCGGCTGCTCCGGATGGCTGAGCAGCAATGCCAGCCGCAGCTGTCCACAATTGTCGTGAGAGATGCCCCAGGTATCTGACAGATTCCTGAGAGTCTGCCTGCGCTGCGCCTTTGCCATGAGAGAAAAAGTTTCATAGTCGTCCAGCAGATCCCCGCAGCCGGTGTCGATGAGAGCTTCAGTTTCCATGCCGGATATTCCGGGCTCGGATGGAGGCCGGTTGACTGCACAGGCTCCCAGCAGGAGTGTGGCGGTGAACAGCAGGATGGTTTTCATTGTGACCTTTGTTCTGATTTCATTTGTCAGGTTTTCAGCCGTAAAGTCTTTCCGCTTGCTCCGCCGCCCAGATACAGTAAACCGGTTCATGATTGCTGTGCTGCCTCCAGAGGAAGGGTGACCCTGAACCAGGCGCCTTTCACGCTGTCCACCAGTGTGATGGTGCCACCATGCAGATGCAGGTAGCGCTTCACCAGGGACAGACCCAGTCCGGTGCCCCTTACGGGACTGCTGGCAGGCAGCTTTCCCTGAAAGAAGGGCTCGAACAGATGCGGTCTGTCTTCTTTGGGAATACCGGCACCTTCGTCTATGACATCCAGTTGCAGCTGTTGGTTCTTTCGTTGCATGCGGATATGTATTTCTCCGCCCGCAGGTGAAAACTTGATGGCATTGGAGAGCAGGTTGTCGATCACGCTCCGCAACTGCCTGGCATCGCCGGTGACGGAAACAGGGACAAGCTGCATATGCGCCTTGATATGGCGCGACTGCAGTGCCAGCTGCCGGTTGTCCACGGCCGCTTCGACCAGTGCCGAAAGTTCCACCCGCTTCTGCTCCGGCGGGTGTTCCTGGGAAAGGGCGAGATTGAAGTCCAGCAGGCGTTCCACCTGAGACTGCAGCTGCAGGCTGTTGTCATGCAGAATCTGAACCACTTCCTGCTGTTCTGCAGTCAGCTCCCCGGTGATGCCGTCCTGCAGCAGTCCTGCGCCCTCGCGGATGGTGGTCAGGGGCGTTTTCAGCTCGTGGGATACGTGGTGAAGAAACTGCATTTTCTGCTCGTTCAGAGCGGCGAGCTGCTGCCGCAGCCAGTCCAGCTGCTCTCCGAGTTCACGAATGTCCTGTGGCCCCCTGACCTGGATGGGGGCATTGAATTCGCCGGCGCCCAGCTGCCGTATAGCGCCGCCGAGGTGTCTCAGGGGCCTGGAAACCAGCAGACTGAACACCACGGCGATCAGCAGTGCCAGGGGAATCAGGGCTGCTGCCTGCCACAGCAGCAAGCGCCGTACGGCACTGATCTGCTCGTTCACGCGCCGGCTCTCGGCGGTTATCAGTGCGGTGACATCGAAAGGAATGGGCGCCGCCAGCATGGACAGCTGCTCGTTTTCGTCCAGCTGTTCCTTGCCACTGTCCGGTGCTTCGTTGTCCCGCTGCAGTCTTTGGTGCAGTCTGGCCTCGTGCTCCTGCAGCTTTTGCAAACGCGTGCTCAGTGCTTCATCCAGGGGCAGGTCCAGCAACCGCCGGATCTCGCGGACGAAGGACTTGCGCTGTTCTTCATAGCGGTTGCGAATGTTCATGTCTTTGAGTACCAGATACTGCAGGGCGCTGCGTTCCATGTTCAGTGCCTGGGTGGCGATGAGGCGTCCCGACTCCACTGCCTGGGCGGAAGTCAGCACAGCTTTCTGCATCTGCGTAGCCAGGTGATCCACCTGCAGTTGGGTGTTGATCAGACCAAGAGTCAGGGGAACGGCCACCAGGATAAAACCCAAAAGGGTCAGCTGGAGGATGGTGGCGGGTTTGAAAGACATATGCAGATTCTGCCAAAGAAGTAGGCGTGTTACGAACTGTCGCCGTGGAGCGACAGGACGCTTTCCTGCTGTAGTGGGATTTGCAGCGCATCATTCTCTGTAGCTGTCGTCCTCAGGCGACATTCCGGCACAGGCGGAAAGCTTCGATACGGCTATAAGTCTTTGTAAATTATAGTATAGATAATATTGGCATGGTGATTGCAGTATTGTGGATGCAGTCCGGGTATTCGCGGGTTGCTGAAATCTTTAACACTAGCCGAGGAGCTATTTATCATGTCTAAGAAAATTATTGTTGCTGTTTTGGGTGCTTTTTTTGCCGTTGCCGCTACCGCTGGAGACGTTTTCACCACGCTGGATGCGGATATGAGCGGTGCCATCAGCAAGGATGAGGCTGCTGCCATGCCCAGCCTGGCAGAACAGTGGAAGCAACTGGATACAGATGCCAGCGGCGACCTCAGCGCAGAGGAATTTGCGGTGTATGCCAAGTCCGAGAAATCTGCTGCAGAATCAGCAACGATGAAGGATGCTCCCAAGTCTTCCTCAACCAAATGAAGGTTGAGCCGACAGTGGGTGTTTTGACAGCCTGTTGAAGCGCTGCCGAATCATCCGGAATACCCCGCGTTGTCCTTTCGAAATGCGGGGTTTTTTTGTGTTTCCGAAAGCTTATCTTTCCGGAATTGAATGGGGTATATTTCAGCTTATCCTTTTTCAGCCAGAAATATATCATGTCCAATCCATTGCTAAACTTCACGGGCCTGCCCAGGTTCGCCGAAATCACAGCGGAGGATGTAGAACCCGCCATCAGTGAACTGCTTCAGGACAACCGGCAGCAGATAGACGCATTGCTGACTGGCGTGCAGGAGCCTGACTGGTACAACTTCATCGAACCCCTGGAAGAGCTGGAGGACCGGCTGTCCCGCGCCTGGTCGCCGGTTTCTCACCTGAACGCGGTCATGAACAGTGAAGAGCTGCGCACCGCCTACAATGCCTGCCTTCCCTGGCTTTCTGACTATGCCACCGAACTGGGACAGAACGAGACCCTGTTCCACGCCTACCAGACCGTCGCCAGCCAGAATGAAAAGCTGGATGCGGCCCAACGGAAGCTGCTGGAGAATGGCTTGCGGGATTTCCGCCTGTCCGGTGTGGATCTGCCGCCGGAAAAGAAAAAGCGCTTCGGGGAAATCGCCAGCCGGCTGTCCGAGATCACCGCAAAGTACGAGGAGAATCTTCTCGATGCGACCAACGCCTGGTCAAAAGTGATCACTGAGGAAGAGGAGCTGGCGGGCTTGCCCCAATCAGCGCTGGATCTGGCAGCCCAGACGGCGCGTCAGCGGGGTGAGGATGGCTGGATGCTGACACTGGAGTTTCCTTCCTATTTTCCCGTCATCACCTATGCGGACAATTGCGCGCTACGCCGGGAAATGTATGAAGCCTATGCTACTCGCGCGTCGGACCAGGGACCCAATGCCGGCGAATACGACAACACGCAAATCATGGAAGAGATTCTCGCGCTGCGCCACGAACTGGCGGGGCTGTTGGGTTTCGCGAACTACGCTGAACGCTCCCTGGCAACCAAGATGGCGCGCTCAACGGACGAGGTGCTGGCCTTTCTGCGTGACCTGGCTGCCCGCGCGAAACAGCAGGGTGAAGCCGAACTGGCAGAGTTGCAGCGTTTTGCTGCCGAACACCATGGTGTCTCCGGGCTGCAGGCTTGGGACATACCTTATTACAGCGAAAAGCTGCGGGAGCACCGTTACGATATCAGCCAGGAAGAACTGAAACCCTGGTTTCCCGAGACCCGGGTCATCCCAGGCATGTTCGAGGTGATCGGCAGGGTATTCGGGGTAAAGATCCGGGAAAGCAGCGAGAAAGTGGAAACCTGGCATCCCGACGTACGTTTCTACGATATTCGTGACGATGCGGGTGAACTGCTGGGGCAGTTCTATTTCGATCTCTATGCCCGGCCGAAAAAGCGCGGTGGCGCCTGGATGGCCGATGCCATCTCGCGCATGAAGACCCGCAACCGGGAACAGTTGCCCGTAGCCTTCATGACCTGCAATTTCACTCCGTCCGTGGGAGACAAGCCCGCATTGCTGACCCATGAGGAAGTTCAGGTACTCTTTCACGAATTTGGTCACGGCCTGCACCACATGCTTACCCAGGTGGATTATCCTTCCATCTCCGGTATATCCGGTGTGGCCTGGGATGCCGTGGAACTGCCTTCCCAGTTCATGGAGAACTGGTGTTGGGAAAAGCAGGCACTGGCGCTCATATCCGGACACTATGAGACCGGTGAGCCACTGCCGGAAACGCTTTACCAGCGTATGCTGGCCGCGCGCAATTTTCAGTCCGCCATGCAGCTGTTACGGCAGCTGGAGTTTTCACTGTTCGATTTTCTCATCCACCTGGAATATGATCCGGAACAGGGCGGACGCATCTACGAGACGCTCGAAGCGGTGCGCGAGGAAGTGGCTGTGGTCAGGCCGCCGGCCTGGAACCGTTTTGCCCATGGCTTTTCCCATATCTTCGGCGGAGGTTATGCTGCGGGCTACTACAGTTACAAGTGGGCAGAGGTGCTTTCGGCGGATGCCTTCTCCCTGTTCGAGGAAAACGGGGTCTTCGATCTGTCTACCGGCCTGGCATTTCGGCGACACATACTGGAAAAAGGCGGCAGTGAAGATGCCATGGATCTGTTCGTGGCATTTCGTGGGCGTGAGCCCAACATCGATGCATTGTTGCGTCACTCGGGGATAAAGTAATGGAACAGGTGTTCAGCGAACAGCAGATGACGCAGCTGGAGGATTTCCTCCTCGCGCATATGGAAGACGAAGGCTGCATGCCTCTGGATGTGGCTCACGGCTACCTCACCGCGGTGCTTTCCGGGCCGCACATGATCATGCCGAATACCTGGCTGCCGAATGTATTGGGCGACGTGGACTTTGCCTCGGAAGAGGAGGCGGGCCAGGTCATGGGCCTGCTCATGTCCCTCTACAACAGTACGCTGATGGAACTCGAGTCGGGCGAGTATGAACCCATGATTCTGAGCATGGAAGAAAATTATGACGAGCCACTGCCGCTGCCATACGGCTGGTGCGAAGGCTATATCATGGGGTGGAATGCCCATGGCGAGGATACCATCGATGCCATGGCGCAGGACGAGGAAGCGGCCCTGAATCTGGGGCCGGTGGCTGCATTCATGATGTATGAGGAAGATCAGCTGCTGGCGCCGCCCAACGAAGCGGAACACCGCCAGGCGGCCGATCTGTTGGCAGAAAGCGCGGTGGACCTGTTCCGCTGGTGGCTGCCCAGGCGGGACAATCCCGTAGGGAGGGCATAGACCCGCAGCAAGACGTTCAAGAATAAGAGAAGAGGAGAACATGCTGAAGAGTGGAGACAGGGTGCCGGATTTCGAATTGCCGACGGCGGATATGAATATGCTGCGCCTGTCGGATTTCGCCGGGAAGAAGAATCTGGTTGTGTATTTCTATCCCAAGGATGATACGCCCGGCTGCACCATGGAAGCCATCGAGTTCAGCGAGCTGGCCGGTGACTTTGCGGCGCTGGATACGCTGGTGCTGGGAGTGAGCGCTGACAGTTGCATCAGCCACGGGGGTTTTCGTGACAAATACGGCCTGACGGTGGAACTGGTGGCGGATGTGGATGGTGAGGCCTGTGAAGCCTACGGTGTCATGCAGGTAAAAAACAAAGACGGCGTCGAACACCGGGGCATTCAGCGCTCAACCTTTGTCATCGATAAGGACGGAGTGATCCGGCACGCGCTCTACGGGGTCACACCCAAGGCCCATGCCGAAGATGTGCTGTCGCTGGTCAGGGCCTTGTAGTTTCCCACTGAGCTTTGATCCTGCCTGTAGCGCAGTTATTTCTTTCTGCTGCCCTTGTGATGCTTGCGACCGCGCTTGATGTTCTTGCCTTTGGCTGATTTCTGGCCCACCGGGCGCAACCCCATCTTGCGTCCGGCGACTCTGGCCTTTTGCAGGATTTCCATCACCTCACGGGGCATGCCTTCTGGCAGATCGACCGTGGTGAAATCGTCGTGGATTTCGATGGTGCCGATGTAGCAGCTTTCGATATCCGCTTCATTGGCGATAGCACCGACGATGTTGCCCGGTTTCACGTCCTGGTTGTACCCCACGTCGATGATGAAGCGTTCCATTTCCAGATCTGGAAAGTCTTTCAGCGGTTGGGGTTCTGGAGAATAAGCGGGTTTCTGGGGGCGGGTCCTGGTCTTGCTCTTGCTCTTGCCGTAATCGTCCCGGTGCTGCTCCTTGCGTTCCTTTCGCTCGCGCTGTTTTCGCGGCTGATCCTTGATCAGGAGGGGATCGCTGCCCTGTGCCAGCGCGGCGAGTGCCGAGGCGATTTCCATGGGGTCCAGATCGTTTTCCTGCCTGACATCTTCCAGGATTTCCTGATAAAGACTCGTGTCCTCTGCCGCCAGGGTATCGATGATGCGTTGCTTGAACCGGGCCACCCGTTTGTCATTGATGTCCGAGGTGCTGGGCATATGCATTTGTTCGATGGGCTGGCTGGTGGCCTTTTCGATGGCGCGCAGCAAACGCCTTTCCTTAGGCGCCACGAACAGGATGGCTTCACCCTTGCGTCCGGCGCGGCCGGTACGGCCGATGCGATGCACGTAGGATTCCGTGTCATAGGGGATGTCATAGTTGAGCACATGGCTGATGCGCTCCACGTCCAGTCCCCGGGCGGCTACATCTGTTGCGATCAGGATGTCCAGCTTGCCTTTTTTCAGGCGTTCCACGGTCTTTTCCCGCTGATTCTGGGGAATGTCGCCATTGAGCGCTTCTGCCGCATAGCCCCGCGCTGACAGCTTGTCGGCGAGCTCCACCGTGGCGATACGGGTGCGCACGAAGATCAGCATGGCGTCGAAGTTTTCCACTTCCATGAGCCTTGTCAGCGCATCCAGCTTGTGCAGGCCGCTAACCAGCCAGTAACGCTGGTGGATGGTGGTGGCGGTGCTGGTCTTGGACTTGATGCGTACTTCGGCGGGATTGTTCAGATGCTTGTGAGCGACCTTGCGGATCACGTCGGGCATGGTGGCAGAGAACAGGGCGGTCTGGCGCTGTGCGGGCACCTGTTCCAGGATCCATTCCACGTCATCGATGAAACCCATGCGCAGCATTTCGTCGGCTTCGTCCAGCACGAGAGTCTTCAGGCCGTCGAGTTGCAGGGTCTTGCGGCGCAGATGATCCATTACCCGGCCCGGTGTCCCCACCACCACGTGCACACCGCGCTTGAGCAGGCGCAGTTGCTGGCTCATGGCCTGGCCGCCGTAGATGGGCAGTACGTGAAAACCCTTCATGTGATGGGCATAGGTCTGAAAGGCTTCGGCCACCTGTATGGCCAGCTCGCGCGTCGGTGTCAGCACCAGCACCTGGGGATTTTTCTGCTTGAGATCGATCTGCGCCAGCAGCGGCAGCGCGAAGGCGCCGGTCTTTCCCGTGCCTGTCTGCGCCTGCCCCAGTATGTCCCTGCCTTCGAGCAGCAGCGGCGTGCAGCGTGCCTGAATGGGCGAAGGAGTTTCATAGCCGATATCGGTCAGTGCCTTGAGTAAAACGGGGGGGAGTCCCAGTTCCTCGAAGGAAAGGGATTGGTCGCTTGTGGACATGTGGAGCCTGCGGAGAAAGAGGGGAAATGCTGTATTGCAGCGCGCATTGTAGCAGAAATGGGGGGATAAAGTCCCAGCACCGGGATGGTCGCGGATTTGCTAGGATACAGGCTGTTTTCCCGTTTCCTGCTGTCATGTCCCTACGTACACGCATACTGCTGTTCCTTTTCGGCTTTGCCATGTTGCCGCTGCTGGTGGCCGTGGTGATCAACCTGCCGCTGGTGCTGGATCGCGTGGAGCTGTTCTACCGCGAGGCATTCCTGCAGAACCTGCGTGCGGACTTTTCCGATCTGGATACGCATCTGGCCAGCCGTGACGAAATGATTCGCCTGCTGGCCAAGCTGCCGGAACCCGGAGTGGTGCTCGGGGAAGAGCAGGGCGTGGACAACAAGCGCATCGACCTGGCGCGTCTGAAATACACCGAATGGATCAACCGTATTCTCAGTGACCAGCTGGATATCGTGGATATCCTGTTTCTCGACCAGAACGGTATTGCCCGCTTCTGGCTGTCGCGGGATGCGGAGACTCACCAGTGGGAACCCGCGCTCAAACCCCCGCGCTTGCCACCTGCCGATTCTATCAAGGTTGTCATGCAGGCCACCACGCCTGCCGTGCTACTGACGCCTGTGGTGGTGGATGAAGCCGGCAATGATCTTTCACGTGCTATCACCCTGCAGCTTATCAGCCCCCTGGGGCCGGGAGAGGGCAAGCCTACCTATGGTGCGGTGGTGATGACTGTCGATATCGGCGGGCTGGTGCGCCGCGATCCGCGCACCCTGTGGGTACATGACGACGGGCGCTATCTCTCTGCCCCCGGTGTGCCAGCCCGGTCTGGAACGGCTTTCAAGGACTTTCCCGGACTGAAAGCGCAGTTTACCAAGCGCAAGCTGTTCATGTGGGAGGGTGAGGACGGCAGAACCGTTATATGGGTGCCGCTCCTGAGGACAGAGAATGACCGGCCGCTGTGGGTTGGGCGGGCCGTGCAGGACAAGCCGCTGCGGGAGCTCAGGGATGCGCTGATTCTGCGTGTGCTGGTGATCATCTTTGTGCTGGTAATCGCCATCGGTTTCATTGCACGCCTGGTTGCTGCGCGTCTCGAACGTTACGGCACTGAACTGTTCAGGGGGATACAGCGTGTGGTGGGGAAATCGGAAGCGGTGCAGTTCCATTGGCGGGGCAGTCCTGAACTCCGGCAACTGGGGGAAAACCTGTCCATGCTCTCGCAGACGCACGCATTGAACCTGCAGGAACTACAGGGCCATGCCAAGGCGCTGGAGGAGTCCAACCGTTACAAGTCCGAGTTCCTGTCCAATGTCAGCCATGAATTGCGCACCCCGCTCAACTCCATCCTGCTGCTGTCCAAACTGCTGGTCAAGGAGAACAAGGGCCTGAGTGACGAGCAACGTCAGCAATTGCGGGTTATCCACGAAGCCAGCGTAGACCTGCGCGGACTCATCGACAACATCCTGGATCTGTCACGCATCGAGGCGGGGCGTCTGCTGCCCAACATGGAAGAGGTAGACCTGGTGTCGCTGCTGCAGGAACTGGTGGATCTCATGTGTCCGCAGTTCGAAGAGAAGGGTTTGCGTCTGGAGCTGGATGTGGGCGCCGCTGCAACCACGAAGATCGGCACCGATCCGGACAAGCTCAAGCAGATACTGAAGAACTTTCTTTCCAATGCCCTGAAGTTCACCCGTGAAGGAAAGGTGGTGCTGGGCCTGGGTCCTGCCGAAGAGCCTTTTGCCGTGCGGTTGTGGGTGCGGGATACCGGGATCGGTATTCCAGCGGACAAGCAGAAGCTGATTTTTGAGGCCTTCAAGCAGGCGGATGGTTCGACGCGTCGCCGCTATGGAGGCACGGGACTGGGCCTGAGTATCAGCCGTGAGCTTTCCCTGATACTGTGTGGAAGAATCGAGGTGGAAAGCCGTTCGGGCATTGGTGCGGAATTCTCCCTGCTGTTGCCGGAGGAATGTGGCGAACTGCCCCGGCCCAAGGCCATACTTTCCGAAGACACGCAGGAGTCACCCGGTGATTCAGCCCTGCTGGATGAGCCGCTGGCCAATTTTTCCGGGCGCAAAGCCCTGCTGATCGAGCAGAACATCGATGTGCTGCTGAAATTCAGCAAGATGCTCGAAGCCTGGCATATACAGGTGCTGGCGGCGGGTGATGAAGAGGAGGTGCGTGAAACCCTGGAAGATGAAGCGGATATTGATATAGTACTGACAGGTGAGAACATCATGGAATGGCGCCGGCTGAGTGATATGCTTGGGAACAGTATTTCCAAGTCAGTGCTGATCGTCGGTCTGTCCGACAATCCCCAGGCGAACGGGGCAGATCTGGTGCTGTCTCCGGATGTGAATGCACATACGCTAAAGGCAATTCTGCAACAACAGCTTCCATCGTGAATTAAGATGAACGACAAACGCTATAACGGTTTCAAGCTGCTGGCCGTTGATGACAATCAGCATAATCTGTTTACCCTGCGTTCGCTGGTGAGCAAACACATGGATGTGGAGATACTGGAAGCCGAATCCGGCCGACAGGCGCTGGAACTGGCGCGGGCCAATCCGGATATCGATCTCATCATCCTGGACGTGCAGATGCCCGAGATGGATGGTTTCGAAACGGCGCGTATGCTCAAGCTGTACAAGAAGACCAGTGAGATCCCGGTGATCTTCCTGACGGCAGCGTTCAAGACCGAGGAATTCCAGCAGAAGGGCTACGATGTGGGTGCGGCGGACTATCTGCTCAAGCCCATCGACGACAACCAGCTGCTGAACAAGATCAGCACCTATTTCCGCCTGATCGAGAAAGAGCGCGAGCTCAACCGCATCCTGGAGCAGAAGGTCGCAGAGCGAACTGCGGAACTTCACCAGGCAAATCAGCATCTTGAGAATATTCTGCGTTACATGGGCGAGGCCCTGCTGATCCTGACGCCCCAGGGTGCCATCAAGCAGGTCAATCCAGCCGCCTGTGCCATGCTGGGATATGATGAGCGAGAACTGCTGGGCATGAGCATCGGAGATGTGTTCGAGGAAGAGGGCCAGGAGCAGGCCAACGCCTTCATGGGCATGTGGCTGGAAGCGCTCATCCGGGCGGGTGCATTACGCGACATCGAGGCCGCTTTCATCGCCAAGAACGGCAAGCGGGTGCCCATCCTGTTTTCGCGTACGGCTATCGTCGATCAGCAGGGAGACATTGACGAGATTATCTGTATCGCTAAGAATATGTCAGGCTATTGTCGAGTGGACGAGGCCGACGTCACGAACCGGGAGAGTCAAATCTCATGAATGAGCCACCAGTTTCCAATATTCCTGCGGATGAAGATCCCACCATGACGGCCAATGCCCTGAAGGCCATGGCTCATCCCCTGCGTTGGAAGATCCTGTGCACCCTCGGAGAAACGGAACTGTCCGTGGGGGAGATCGTGTCCCGTACTGGCACATCCCAGAGCAATATCTCCCAGCACCTCGAACAGCTGCGCAACAAAAACATCGTTACCTCGCGCAAAGAAGCCAACCGCATCTATTACCGTATCCGCAACGGCAAGCTGCTGGAGCTTATCGGCACCATGCGCGAAGTGCTGTGCCCGGTGAATCTCGATGACAGATACGATCGCTGATTTCTAACCCGGAAATTACATTACTAGAGTTTAGAGTAAGCAACATTGTTCCACCGTATATTTTCGGGTGAAATAAAGTTGCTATTTTGTTCATACTGCCCGTTAGAGCTTGTTCTATACGCTGATTGCTGCATCCTGC
>NZ_JBHNMF010000022.1:0-19105 GCF_048562965.1 Thiolapillus sp.
TATCTAAGTTGCCTGCCTGCCGCCGGTAGCTTATTCTTGCCCAACCCTATTAGGAACACACAAACTGCCGATGTCGGAATACGCGCTCATACTGGTCAGCACCGTACTGGTAAACAACTTCGTACTGGTGAAATTTCTCGGGATCTGCCCTTTCATGGGCGTATCCCGCAAGCTGGAAACGGCCATGGGCATGGGCCTGGCAACCACTTTCGTGCTGACCCTGTCATCGGTAGCCAGTTACCTGGTCAACACTTACATGCTGGTGCCACTGGGCCTGGAATACATGCAGACGATTGCATTTATTCTCGTTATCGCGGTCGTGGTGCAGTTCACGGAAATGGTGATGCACAAGACCAGCCCGGTGCTGTACCAGGTACTGGGCATTTTCCTGCCACTGATCACCACCAACTGCGCGGTACTGGGCGTCGCCCTGCTCAACACCCAGGAACAGCACAATTTCGTGGAATCTGCACTGTACGGCTTTGGCGCCGCCGTCGGCTTTTCCATGGTGCTGGTGCTGTTTGCCGCGGTGCGTGAACGGGTCAACGTGGCCGACGTGCCCGAACCCTTCAAAGGCAATGCCATTGCCCTGATCACCGCCGGGCTCATGTCCATGGCCTTCATGGGCTTCTCCGGCCTGGTATCGAACTGACATGCTCACAGCCATCCTTGCCATCGCCGCCCTGTCGACCTCATTCGGCCTGCTGCTGGGTTATTCCGCCATTCGCTTCAAGGTGGAGGGAGATCCCCTCGCAGACCAGATAGACGCTATCCTGCCCCAGACCCAGTGTGGACAGTGCGGCTTTGCCGGCTGCCGCCCCTATGCCGAGGCCATTGCCGCGGGAGAAGCCGAGATCAACCGCTGCCCGCCGGGGGGTGAGGCCGGTATGCTGGCCCTTGCCGACCTGCTGGGGAAGGAACCTGTTCCCCTCGAGGACGAAGGCGCCGCCAGCAAGGTCAAGTCCATCGCCCATATCCGCGAGAACGAATGCATCGGCTGTACCCTGTGTATCCAGTCCTGCCCGGTGGATGCCATCGTGGGAGCCGCCAAACAGATGCACACGGTCATCGCCAGCCAGTGCACGGGATGCGAACTCTGCCTGCCGCCCTGCCCTGTTGAATGCATCGAGATGGTACCGGTGAAAACCACCCTCAGCACCTGGAAGTGGCCTTTCCCGGGAGCAGACGATCTCGAGAAAGCCGCACAGGAGCAGCGTCAATGATTACCACCAATCCAGGACGCTGGGACTTCCACGGAGGCATTCACCGCCCAGACATGAAGACCATGTCGGCCGGCAAGTTTCTGGGCAAGGTGCCCCTGCCGGACATCCTGACACTGCCGCTGCAACAGCATATCGGCGCCATGGCGGAACCCACGGTCTCTGTTGGCGACCAGGTGTATAAGGGACAAACCATTGCACGGGTCACCGAGTATATTGGCGCGCCCATTCATGCGCCCACATCCGGTACCATCATCGCCATCGAGGAAAAGCCCGTGCCTCATCCATCGGGGTTGAGCGCACCCTGTATTCTTCTGCAGGCCGATGGCAATGATGAATGGGGAGAACTGCCCGAGCCCCTGCCCTATTTCGATGATCTCGACCCCTCGCTGCTGCGCGAACGCATACGCTGGGCGGGCATCGTGGGGCTGGGCGGCGCCGCCTTCCCCACCAGCGTCAAGGTCAACCACGGACCCGACCGTCCCATTCAGACCCTGGTGGTCAATGGTGCGGAATGCGAACCCTACATCACCTGCGATGACCTGCTCATGCGCAACCAGGCGGACCGCATCGTGGAAGGCATCAAGATACTACTGTATGTCGTGGATGCCGAGGAATGCCTGATCGGCATCGAGGACAACAAACCCGAAGCCATCGCCGCCATGCGTCAGGCCGTCGCCGAATCAGGACTTGAGAACGTCCAGGTGGTACAGGTGCCCACCCGCTATCCCATGGGTGGCGAAAAGCAACTGATCAGGGTACTCACCGGCAAGGAAGTGCCTTCTCACGGCATCCCCTCCGAAGTGGGTGTCATCTGTGTGAACGTCGCCACCACCGCCGCCGTCACCGACGCCATCATGGCCGCCAGACCATTGCTCAGCCGGCTGGTCACCGTGACCGGCGCAGGCGCAGGCGAACCGGGCAATCTCGAGGTGGCTTTCGGTACCCCCATGTCCCGGGTGATAGAACATGCCGGCGGTTATTCTGACAAGGCCTACAAGCTCATTCTGGGCGGTCCCATGATGGGCTTTACTCTGGGAAACGACGACCTGCCTATCACCAAGGGTACCAACTGCCTGCTGATCGCCAGCAGGGAAGAAGCCCCTGACCCCGACAAGGCACTGCCCTGCATACGCTGCGGCAAATGTGTGGACGCCTGCCCGGCACAGCTGCTGCCCCAGCAACTCTACTGGTACGCACGCTCGAAGGATTTTGACAAAACCCAGGAATACAACCTTTTCGACTGCATCGAATGCGGCTGTTGCTCCTGGGTCTGCCCTTCCCACATTCCCCTGGTACAGTATTACCGCTTTGCCAAGACTGAAACCTGGGCCATGGAAAAGGAAAAACAGCAGGCCGAAGAAGCCCGCCGGCGTCACGAGGCAAAGGTGGAACGCCTAGAGCGACTGGATCGCGAACGCAAGGCCCGCCTGCGTCAGAAAAAGGATGCATTGGAGAAAAAGACAGCAGCAGGCGGTGCCGACCCCAAGAAAGCAGCCGTTGATGCCGCCATGAAACGGGTGGCAGCGAAGAAAGCCAGGCAGGCCCAGGAAAAGAACAATACAGAGGAACGGCCATGAAATTCCCGGTGCACACATCGCCCTATGGCAACCTGCCCAACGAGGTTACCCGGCTCATGGGACAGGTGCTGCTGGCACTGGTGCCCGGCATCGTCGCACTGGTGTACTACTTTGGCTGGGGCGTGATCATCAACATCTGCATTGCCACGGTAACTGCGCTGGCTGCCGAAGCCAGCGTACTGCACCTGCGCAAACGTCCCGTCTTGCCTACGCTCATGGATCTGAGCGCAGTCGTAACCGCCATATTGCTGGCTATTGCCCTGCCACCACTGATACCCTGGTGGATGACGATTCTGGGTGTGTTGTTTGCCATTGTCATGGTCAAGCATCTGTATGGCGGGCTGGGATACAACCCTTTCAATCCGGCCATGGCCGCCTATGTGCTGCTGCTGGTTTCCTTTCCGCTTTCCATGACACGCTGGCTGCCACCGGAAATGCTCAACCAGCATCCGCTGGATTTCCTGCAGACCCTGACCGTAATCTTCGGCGGCGGTCTGCCCGACAGTCTTACCTGGGATGCCATCACCAGCGCGACACCACTGGATGAAATGCGCACCCAGCTGGAAATGAACAGAACCATCACGGAGATTTCCCAGAGCCCCATCTGGGGTGACTTCGGTGCGCGCGGCTGGGAATGGATCGGCAACTGGTTCCTCATCGGCGGCCTGTTCCTGCTGTGGCGCAAGGTCATTACCTGGCAAATCCCCGTTTCCATGATCCTCGGCTTGCTGCTCACCGCCGGTGTCTTCTGGCTGTTCGATCCTGAATCCATGCCTTTTCCGGCATTTCATTTGTTCAGCGGCGGCATGATCCTGGGCGCTTTCTTTATTGCAACCGATCCTGTTACCGCGTCGACCACACCGAAAGGACGCCTGATCTACGGTTTTCTCATCGGCATAACCGTGTTCATCATCCGCGCCTGGGGTGGCTACCCCGATGCCGTGGCCTTCGCCGTGCTGCTGATGAACATGGCGGCCCCCACCATCAATTACTACACCCAGCCGAAAGTGTTTGGCGCCAGGGAAGACGAACATGGTTAAGCTGAACAGGAACATCTTCATCAGCGCCGCCATCCTGGGTATTTTTGGCATCCTGGGCGCTGCCCTGGTCGCATTCACCTGGAACGCCACCGCAGAGCGTATCGCCCTCAACCAGCAACAGGCCTTCCTGTGTAACGTCTTCAAGCTGATCAGGCGCGACCAGATCGACAACGATCTGCTGACAGACGTCATCACCATCCGTTCACCTGCCCTCTCCAAAAGCCCGGTGCAGGTGTATCGCGCCCGCAAGCAGGGCAAGCCCGTGTCCGTTATCTTCAGTCCGGTGGAAGGCCCCGGCTATGCCAGCCCCATCAAGATGATGGTCGCCGTACGTGCCAATGGCGTCCTCGGCGGCGTGCGTATCCTCTCACACATGGAAACCCCCGGACTCGGCGACAAGATTGATGAAAGCCGCTCCGACTGGATCCTGGGCTTTGAAGGAAAATCCCTGCAGAACCCGCCACCAGGAAAATGGAAGGTGAAGAAGGATGGCGGCGTATTCGACCAGTTTACCGGGGCGACCATCACCCCACGCAATATCGTGGCTACCGTAAAGAAAACCCTGGAATATTTCGAGAAGGAAAAGGAAAACCTGTTCAAGAAACCCACGGAACCCGTCACCGAGGCTCCTTTTCACTAGAGAATTCCCATGAGCATGAGCTATCCCGAAATCGTCAAAAACGGACTCTGGAACAATAACCAGGCGCTGGTTGCACTCTTGGGACTGTGCCCGCTACTGGCAGTTTCCAATACCCTGATCAACGGTCTGGGCCTCGGCCTGGCAACGACCGTGGTGCTGATTCTCTCCAACGGCACCATATCGTTCATCCGCAACTGGGTGCGTCAGGAAGTGCGCCTGCCGGTGTTCGTGCTCGTTATCGCCTCTTTCGTTACCGCCGTGGAACTGGTCATGAACGCCTGGTTCCACGACCTGCACAAGATTCTCGGTATCTTTATCCCCCTCATCGTCACCAACTGCACCATCGTGGGCCGTGCTGAGGCTTTCGCCTCCCGCAACCCAGTTCCCCAATCCATGGTGGATGGTCTGAGCATGGGCATGGGCTTTACCCTTGTGCTCATGACACTGGGAGGCCTGCGCGAATTCATCGGCCAGGGTACGATTCTCTCTGGCATCCACCTCATGTTTGGCGAAGCAGCCAGAGGCCTGAGCCTTTCCATGGGTGAGGACTACCATGGCCTGATACTTGCCATCCTGCCACCCGGCGCCTTTTTCGGGCTGGGGCTGCTCATCGCCCTGAAGCATCTCATTGACAAGCGCAGCGCCCAGCGGGCAACTGCCACCGAGACGCAGACAACAGCAACGCCCGCGCCCGCCGAAGGATGAACAGGGAAAAACGCACCGAAATTTTTCGCCGCCTGAGAGAACACAACCCCAATCCCACAACGGAGCTGAACTATGACAGCCCGTTCGAACTGCTGATCGCCGTCATCCTCTCCGCCCAGGCGACAGATGTGGGTGTCAACAAGGCCACAGCAAAACTCTTCCCGACAGCCAACACCCCCCAGGCCATTCTCGATCTGGGTGAAGATGGGGTGAAGAAACACATCAGGACCATCGGGCTGTACAACAGCAAGGCAAAGAACATCATCAAAACCTGCCGTATCCTGCTGGAAAAACACGGCGGCGAAGTACCCGACAACCGTCAGGACCTGGAAGCACTTCCCGGCGTGGGCCGCAAGACTGCCAACGTGGTGCTCAATACCGCTTTTGGCCACCCCACCATGGCCGTGGACACCCACATCTTCCGCGTTGCCAACCGCACCGGCATCGCGAAAGGAAAAACGGTGCTGGAAGTGGAAAAAAAACTGTTACGCAATGTGCCGAAGGAGTTCCTGCATGACGCCCATCACTGGCTGATCCTGCACGGGCGCTATACCTGTATCGCCCGCAAGCCCCGTTGTGGTTCCTGCATCATCGAGGACCTGTGCGAATACAAGGCCAAACCCGAGGACTGAGCATTCATGGAAAACCACATCCGCAACCGCACCGTCCTCATCACCGGCGCGAGTTCAGGCTTCGGCCGGCAACTGGCCCTGGACCTGCTAGACTACGAAGTCGACCTGATCCTGGTGGCCCGCTCCAAGAATCGCCTGGAGACCCTGCGTGAGGAACTGAGTTCACGAACCAACAGACTGGTGGAAATCCATGCCCTGGATGTGCGTGACAGACAGGCCGTGGAATCTGCCCTGTCTGACATACTGTCCCGCCATACAGTGCACATCCTGGTGAACAACGCCGGTCTGGCCCTGGGACTGGATCCTGTCGACCAGGGTAACCCCGATCACTGGGATATCATGATAGACACCAATCTCAAGGGACTGCTCTACGTGAGCAAACCGGTAATCGCGCAAATGCGGACGCTGGAGAGTGCCCATGTGGTGAACATCGGTTCCATGGCCGGCCGCATGCCCTACCCGGGAGGCAACGCCTATTGCGCTTCCAAGGCCGCCGTCCATGCTCTGGGAGAGGCCATGAATGCCGACCTGCTGGGCACCAGTGTGAAGGTAAGTACCATTGCCCCCGGTGCCGCCAATACGAACTTCTCCCCCACCCGCTTCGAAGGTGACACGGAAAAGGCAAGGGCCGTCTATGAAGGTTTCACGCCACTGAACGCGGGGGACATCTCCCATGCCATCCTCTGCGTGCTCAACACGCCACCCCATGTCAACATACAGCACCTGGACATCATGCCCACGGCCCAGCGCAACCCTTACCTGCTGCACCGTACAAGTTGACGCTTTTCAGGAGTCTGCTTTTTCCTGTTGATCAGACAGCAGCGTACCGTCGCCATCCAGATCATCCAGCTCTACCTTTTCGATCTTCACGAAGCGGCTGCTGATCTTCTTTGCCGAGGTGTTGACCTGCCTCGCGTCCTCGTGAGCCATGCGGATATGATTGGCCAGCTTGTCCATGCGCTGCTGGAAGCGACCGAAATCCTTGGAAAGGTAGTGAAGGTGTTCCTGAATGATATGCACCTGCTTGCGCGTGGCAACATCCTTGATCACCGCCCTCGCCGTGGTGAGTACCGCCATCAGGGTCGTGGGTGAAACCAGCCATACACGGCGCTGCTGGGCTTCTTCGACCAGTTCGGGAAAATGGGCGTGAATCTCTGCGAACAGGGATTCGGCAGGCAGGAACATGACGGCGCCATCGGCGGTTTCTCCCGGGATCAGATACTTGGCGGCAATATCGTGGATGTGCTTCTTTATGTCTTGGCGAAACTGCCGCCGCGCCTGCTGCCTTTCACTTTCCCCGGCATCCGCATCCATCATGCGCTGGTAGCTTTCCAGGGGAAACTTGGCGTCGATGGCGACATTGCCCGTAGGCTCCGGCAGGGTGAGCAGGCAATCCACGCGGGTGTCGTTGCTCAGGGTCTGCTGCATGGAATAGCTGCCTTCGGGCATGACGTTGCGCACCAGGGACTCGAGCTGGACTTCACCGAAAGCCCCTCGCGAGCGCTTGTCGGTGAGCACTTCCTGCAGGCTGACCACGTTGCCCGACAGCTCGGTGATCTTCTTTTGCGCTTCGTCGATGCGCGATAAATGTTCCAGCACCTTGGTAAAAGTTTCCGTGGTTTTTTCAAAACCTGCGGTCAGTCGCTTTTCCACTTCACCACTGATTTCTCGCAACTTTTCCTCAGTGGTGCGAGTAAGATTTTCGACCCGCCTGTTCAGCTCCTTTGCCGAATCGCTCTGGGAATCACGCAACTGCTCTGACATATGCGCCATGCCTTTCTGTAGCGCCTGCTGCTGATTCTGCAGCGCTTCCGCCTGGCGCTGCTCGAAGCTTTCCCGCTGCGCCGCCAGGGCGTTGCCCACTGAAGCACGCAATTCGGCCTGATCTTTCTGCTGGGCCACCCGGCCTTCGCCGAGATTCTCCACTACCGCCGACTGCAGCTGTTCGAATCTTTGCAACAGGGATTCCTTCATCGCCCCGGAATCCAGCAGCAGCTGGCGCTGCAATATGCCCTGGCGCTGACCCAGCGTCTCCTGCAGGTCCGCCACACTCTTGTGCATACCTTCCAAGGTCAGTACCTGTCCGCGGATGATGTCATCCGCGATTTCCCTGCGATGCTTGTCCAGTTCAGCGAGCAATCCCAGAGCATATTGCTCGGAATCCAGATAGATGCTGCGCAGCTGCCGGTTCTGGCTCATCAGTGTCCATATCACCAGAAACAGCAATAGCACCACCAGGCCCAGACCGGCCAATAATATTTCCTCACTGTACTGACTCCAGAAAGCCTGAAGATTGTGCATGGTTTCAAGTCCGCCAAAAGGATAGAATCAACTATCGAAATTATCATAATTAACCCGGCAACCAAATATGTCACCCTCAGTGCTTCAAACAGGTCACGTATCAAGGCGCGGCTTGCAGGCAATGGCAAGCCCTTGTCAAAAGCCGCAACACCGATACGCGTCCTGTTTGAAGCACCTGACCAATTGATAGTACAGGAAAGGCCGCCCTGTCTGCGCTGGTGGGCTGCGTTATCAACACTTGCTGTAGAATGACTACAGCAGCGTATTGATGCCTTGCCACCAGCGCAGACAGGGCGGCTGAGGGCGATATATTTGGTCGCCGGGTTAATACATAACCAATGCGCGTTCATCTCAAAACTCTTGGCTGCCGCCTCAACGAAGCCGAACTGGAATCCTGGTCACGGGAGTTCCAACATCATGGCATACGACCGGAAAGAAATCCGGAAAACGCCGATCTGCTGGTCATCAACACCTGCGCGGTAACAGAGGAAGCGGTAAAGAAATCCCGAAAGCTACTGCGCCGCGCCCAACGGGACAACCCCGGGGCCAAGCTGGTAGTGAGCGGCTGCTATGTCTCCCTGAATGCAGAACAGGCCGCTGCCGATCTGGGCGTGGACCTGATTGTTCCCAACACTGACAAGGAGCATCTGGCGGAAATTGCCATACGCGAACTGCAGCTGCCAACAATGCCGGCCACTGCCATGGAACCGGACAGCTACAGCCCCCTGCAGCGCAACCGGCAGCGTGCCTTCATCAAGGTACAGGACGGTTGCCGCTATCGCTGCAGCTACTGCGTAGTGACACTGGCCAGGGGTGAAGAACGCAGTAAACCCCTGCCCCAAGTCATTGAAGAGATCAGGCTGCTGCAAGCGCAGGGCATTCAGGAGGTCGTACTTGCTGGCGTACACCTGGGCGGATACGGCAGCGACTGTAACACCAGTCTGAAGCAACTGGTGGAAGCGGTTCTCAGACAAACGGATATCCCCCGCATTCGCCTGGGTTCGCTGGAACCCTGGGATCTGCCCGAAGATTTCTGGGGTCTGTTCGACAATCCCCGCCTCATGCCCCACCTGCACCTGCCCATGCAAAGCGGTGCCGATTCCGTGCTGCGGCGCATGTCCCGGCGCTGCCGCAGCGGGGAATTCCTCGATCTGGTTAAAGCCGCCCGGCAGAAGATCCCGGAGTTCAATGTCACCACCGACATCATCGTGGGCTTCCCCGGCGAGACAGAAACCGAATGGCAACAGACCCTCGATTTCGTGGAACAGGCAAGATTCGGCCACGTCCACATCTTTGCGTTTTCCCCGCGCAGCGGCACCAAGGCAGCTTATCTGGACAACCCCGTGGCACGGGACATCAAACGTCAGCGCAGTGAACAGTTACATCATCTGGCCGCACAACTGGCAACGGAAAATGCCCAGGGTCAACAAGGAAAGACTGTCCAGGTGCTGGTAGAGGGCAATCCGGATAAAAAGAACGGCCAGTTTCTGTATTCTGGTTACACACCAAACTATCTGCGCGTCCGGTTCCCTTCTGCCGAAAACCTGGAAAACCGCATCGTAAGTGTCACTATCAATCAATTTGACGGTAAGACGCTTCAGGGATCACTGACAGAAAGTTGAAAAAGCCGAAAAACCGACCATACTGTTTACATAAACAGACATGAAAAAAGGAGTAGTACGATGTTTCTTAAAGATACAAAGACTGGTGATCTGGTGGAGGTACTGGGTGTTTCCGATTTGATCGACCCCTTTCGCAACAGCGTTCCCGGACGCTTTCATGCCGGAGAGGAAATGGGAGAGCCGAAAAGCTTCTTCAAGACCGAGCTGGTATTCCCTTCAGAGGAACCCTTGCCAAGATGCTGGGTAGATCCCAACTACAAATAATGCAGCAGGATGTGGTGAGATGAGGTTTGTGTCTTGTCTCGCCACATCCGGAGATAGGGCGCTAGACCGCAACATCCACCCAGACGGGACAATGATCCGAAGGCTTTTCCATGGCGCAGATATCATAGGCAATACCCGCATCCTTCAGATTCTGGTAGACCCTGGCGCTGCTCAGCAACAGATCGATGCGTAAGCCCCGCTTGGGATCGCGATTGAAGCCTTTGCTGCGGTAGTCGAACCAGCTGAACAGATTTTCCTCTTCAGGATACTTCTCCCGCCAGCTGTCATGCAGCCCCCAGCTCATGAGGGTTTGCAGCCACTCCCTTTCTTCCGGCAGGAAAGAGCATTTTCCCGTGCGCAGCCAGCGCTTCATGTTGTCCGGGCCGATACCGATATCCTTGTCGGTAGGTGCAATATTCATATCGCCGATGATCGCCAGATGCTGGTCCGGCGAAAAATCCCGGTTCAACCATGCGGTCAGGTCCGCATAAAACTTTTGCTTTGCAGGAAACTTGACGGGATGCTCACGGCTTTCGCCCTGGGGGAAATACCCGTTCATCACGGTGATCTCATCACCTCCCGGCGTCCTGTAGATACCGGTAATCAGGCGCTTCTGGCTGTCATCGTCATCTCCCGGCAATCCACGAATCACTTCAAGTGCCGGTTCACGGGACATCAGTGCCACGCCGTAGTGCCCCTTCTGTCCGAAAAAGTCCACGTGATAGCCCAGTTCCTCGATCATTTCCCGGGGAAACTCGCTGTCCTGCACTTTGATTTCCTGCAGTCCGACGATATCCGGCTGGTACTGTTCAACCAGAGCCTTGAGCTGATGAGGGCGGGCACGAACACCGTTGACGTTGAAAGAGACGATACGCATATTGATACCTGATTCAGGATAAAAAGTTTTCCAGGGTTTCCACGAATGCCTGCGGCTGCTCCGCATAAACCCAATGTCCTGCAGCAGGAATCTCTACAATTTCTGCTGCAGGAAACAGTGCACGAATGCGGGGAAGACTTTGTTCTTTGATATAGTCTGAATGCTCCCCCTTGATGAAGCAACACTTGCCTGTGTAGGGTTTCGGGGCCTGCTCGAGAAAACCGCTGATCACATCGAGTCCGTCACGCAGGGCCTGCAGATTATTGCGCCAGCACCAGCCGTTGTCCGTGCGCTGCAGGTTTTGCAGCATATGGTCACGTACCGCCTTGTCGCTCACCCGTTCCGCCAGCAAGGCATCCGCATGAGCCCGGTTTTCGATTCTGTCCAGCGGCAGAGCCAGCAGCGCATCGAGCAGCTGGGCGAGCCGCCCGCTGTACGCCACGGGGGCAATATCCACCACAGCCAGACGCTCCACACGCTCCGCATGCTGCAAAGCAAGCACCATGGCCGCTTTCCCCCCCATGCTGTGGCCCACCGGCACCGCACGGGGAATATCCAGGTCGTCCAGCAGCTCAAGCACATCCGAAGCCATGGCGGGATAGGAGACATCATCGGAATGGGGAGAGCGGCCATGGTTGCGCAGGTCGGGCACGATGACCCGGTAGCGCTCTCCCAGGCTTCTGGCAATGCGCTGCCAGTTCACCAGGGAGCCGAGCAGGCCGTGGAGAAGGACAACCGGAGTGCCAGAATACTGTTCACCAAATTCGCGATAGTAGAGTTTCAAGATTGGTTGGGACCTTGTGGTGGGTCAATCTGGTTTCTATGGCAAATCGTCGGGCTGAAGCCCGACCTACAGCCCCCCGTGTAGGTCGGACTTCAGTCCGACAGCTATCAGCGCTTACGCTTTGGCGGCAAATCCGTGCAGCTTCCCTCGGCGACTTCCGCCGCCAGGCCGATGCTTTCATTCAGGGTCGGGTGTGGATGAATGGTCAACCCAATGTCCTCGGCATCAGCCCCCATCTCCAGGGCCAGCACGGTCTCGCCGATGAGTTCCCCGGCATTCACGCCGACGATGCCAGCACCCAGTATGCGCTTGGTGTCAGGATCGAACAGCAGCTTGGTCATGCCCTCATCCCGGCCCACGCCGATAGCGCGACCGGAGGCGGCCCAGGGGAAGATGGATTTTTCGTACGGGATCCCCTTTTCCTTTGCCTCGGTTTCCGTCAGACCCATCCAGGCCACTTCCGGGTCGGTATAGGCCACGGAGGGAATGGTCAGGGGATCGAACAAGGCCGGCAGGCCGGCAATGACCTCTGCCGCCACATGGGCTTCGTGAGTGGCCTTATGGGCCAGCATGGGATTGCCCACCACATCGCCGATGGCGAAGATGTGGGGCACGTTGGTGCGCATGTGCTGGTCCACGGGGATGAAGCCGCGCTGATCCACTTCCACCCCGGCCACCTCGGCGTTGATAAGATTTCCATTGGGCCTGCGCCCCACGGCTACCAGCACCTTGCCGTAGGTGGTATCTTCCGGCGCATCGTCACCGGCAAAGCTTACCTTGAGACCGGATTTGAGGGCTTTCACGGACTCCACGCTGGTCTTGAGCAGTATGCGGTTGACCTGCTTTGCCAGGCGCTTCTGCAGAGGCTTGACCAGGTCCCGGTCACAGCCGGGAATCAGCCCGTCCTGCAGTTCCACGATATCAACGCTGCTGCCCAGGGTAGAGTACACCGTAGCCATTTCCAGGCCGATGATGCCGCCACCGATGATGAGCATTTTTTTGGGGATGTCCTCCAGGGCGAGGGCGCCGGTGGAATCGATGAGCCGGGGATCGTCGTTGGGAAAACCGGGAATCTGCACGGCGGAGGAACCGCAGGCGATGATGCAGTGATCGAACTCGATGAGGGTCTGCTGGCCATCCGCTTCCACGGAGAGCGTCTTGGGGCTCTGGAACTGCCCCCAGCCGCGTATGACCTGCACCTTGCGCATCTTTGCCATCTGGGCCAGGCCACCGGTGAGTTTCTTCACCACCTTATCCTTTCCCGCGCGCAGCTTGTCCAGGTCGATCTTCGGCTTGCCGAAGCTCACGCCCATGGCTTCCAGTTCCGCGGCCTCGTTGATAATGTCTGCCGTATGCAGCAGGGCCTTGGAAGGAATACAGCCCACGTTCAGGCAGACGCCCCCCAGGTCGGCGTATTTCTCCACCAGCACCACGCTCATGCCCAGATCGGCGGCGCGGAAGGCAGCAGAGTAACCGCCGGGCCCAGCGCCCAGCACCAGTACCTGGGCACGGATGTCGGCCACGCTGTCGGTTTCGGCGACCGGCACGGCACCCGCGTGTTTCACCGGCGGCTGCTTCTCTACCATGGCTTCACCGGCAGCAGGTTTGGGTGCGGAAGCCTCTTCTCCGGTTTCCAGCATCAACAGCAAACTGCCTTCGGATATCTTGTCACCGACCCCGACCTTGACTTCCTTCACCGTGCCACTCGCAGGACTGGGTATCTCCATGGAAGCCTTGTCACTCTCCAGGGTGATGATCGAATCTTCCTTTTCGATCACATCACCCGGCTCGACCAGCACTTCGATGACTTCCACTTCAGGAAAATCACCAATATCAGGAAGGGTTACTTCAATTGTATTGCTCATCTGCAATTACCTGTTCGTTTGTTGTTCCTGGCGACAGCTCACCTGATTACAGAACCAGATGACGAATATCGTTCAATATGCGGGCCAGGTAGGTCGTGAAGCGCACACCTTCGGCGCCATCTATGACTCTGTGGTCATAGGACAGACTATAGGGCATAACCAGGCGGGGCTCGAATTCATTTCCATTCCATACCGGCTTCATGGTGGCCCTCGATACGCCAAGGATAGCAACCTCCGGTGCATTCACGATAGGCGTGAACTGGGTGCCGCCTATCCCCCCGAGACTGGAAATAGTGAAACAGCCCCCCTGCATATCTGCCGGCCCCAGCTTGCCTTCCCGGGCTCTGGCGCTGATTTCCATCAGTTCCCTGGCCAGATCGTACACCCCCTTCTGGTCCACATCACGGATGACGGGAACGACCAGACCGTTTGGCGTATCCACTGCCACCCCGATGTTGATGTACTTCTTCAGAATCAGCTTTTCGCCATCGGCAGACAGGGAAGCATTCACGCTGGGAAATTCCCGCAACGCCGCTTCACAGGCTTTCATCAGGAAAGGCATGAAGGTCAACCGTACGTCCTGCTTCATCGCCTCATCCTTGAGGGATTTGCGGAAGGCTTCCAGCTCGGTGATATCCGCCTCATCGAACTGGGTGACATGGGGAACCGTGATCCAGCTGCGATGAAGATGCGCACCGCTTATTTTCTTGATGCGGTTGAGCTCGATCTCTTCGGTTTCCCCGAACTTGCTGAAATCCACGGCCGGCATGGACGGCAGGGCCAGGCTGCCGCCGCCCGCAGCAGCTGCACCGCCACCGGACAGTGCCCGCTTGATGAAGGATTGCACGTCATCCTTGGTTATCCGCCCCTTTGGCCCGGTGCCGGATACGCGTGCGAGATCCACACCCAGTTCGCGGGCAAAACGCCTCACCGCGGGGCTGGCATGCGCCTTGCGGCCGGGCATATCAGCGCGCGTGGGCGCTATGGGCAAGGGCTTGGCCTTCTTTTCGCCCGGAGCGGGCGGTGGGGGTGTCGGGTGAGCATCCACGGGTTTGGGCGGCGCAACAGGCGCAGTTTCCTCCGCAACGGAATCTTCCTCGAGAACGATCAGCAGATCGCCTTCGTTGATGATGTCACCCACGTTCACTTTTACTTCTTTCACCACACCCGCCGACGGGGAGGGAATCTCCATGGAAGCCTTGTCACTTTCCAATGTGATGAGAGAATCATCCATGCTGATGTGATCACCGGCGGAAACCAGTACCTCGATGACCTCGACATCCTTGAAGTCACCAATATCCGGCAGCGTAATTTCGATTGTATTCGCCATCTGAATTCTCCTCAGACCTTTGTCGGATTCGGTTTTTCAGGATTGATCTTGTATGCCTTGATGGCCTGCGCCACCAGATCGGCATCCACAGCCCCTTCATCCGACAGTGCCTTCAGCGCCACCACCACGACATGATGACGATTGACCTCGAAGAACTCCCGCAGATTGCGACGCAGATCGGAGCGACCGAAACCGTCCGTGCCCAGTGTCAGGAAAGCGCGCTTGCCCAGATAGGGACGGATCTGATCCGCAAACATGCGTACATAGTCTGTGGAAGCCACCACCGGCCCGGTCGTATCCTCCAGCTGAGAAGACACATAGGAACGGCGCTGCTTCTCCATGGGATGCAGCCGGTTCCAGCGCTCGCACTCCATGCCGTCACGCGCCAGTTCGGTAAAGCTGGTTACGCTCCACACATCGGCGGCGACATTCCAGTCCTTCTCCAGCAATTCGGCCGCAGCGACCACTTCGCGCAGAATAGTGCCCGAACCCAGCAATTGCACACGCTTCTTCTTGCGCGAACCTGCCTTGAACAGATACATGCCCCTGATGATGCCTTCTTCCACGCCCTTGGGCATGGGAGGATGCACGTAGTTCTCGTTCATGATAGTGACGTAGTAGAAGATATTCTCCTGCTCCTGATACATGCGGCGCATGCCATCCTGGAGGATCACCGTCAGTTCGTAGGCGAAGGTCGGATCATAGGAACGGCAGTTGGGAATACCTGCGGAAGCCAGGTGACTGTGGCCGTCCTGGTGCTGCAGGCCCTCACCGGAAAGCGTCGTACGCCCAGCGGTGCCGCCCAGCAGGAAGCCCCGCGCCTGCATGTCGCCTGCCGCCCAGGCCAGGTCGCCAACCCGCTGAAAACCGAACATGGAGTAATAGATATAAAAAGGAATCATGGGCACGCCATGATTGGAATAGGAAGTCGCCGCGGCAATCCAGGAGGACATGGCGCCGGCTTCGTTGATGCCTTCCTGCAGGATCTGGCCTTTTACATCCTCACGGTAGTACATGACCTGGTCGGCATCCATGGGAGTGTACAACTGACCCACGTGGGAATAGATTCCCAACTGGCGGAACATGCCTTCCATGCCGAAAGTGCGCGCTTCATCCGGCACGATGGGCACCACGTGCTTGCCCACCTTCTTGTCCCGCAGCAGGCTGGTGAGGAAACGCACATAGGCCATGGTGGTGGACATCTCACGTTCGCCACTGCCCTCCAGCAAAGTCCCGAACGCATCCAGCCCGGGAATCTCCAGCGCCGCGGATTTCACACGGCGGGCAGGCAGATAACCGCCAAGCGCCTGACGGCGCTCATGCAGGTATTTCATCTCTTCGCTGTCCTCGGCGGGTTTGAAATACGGTGCCGAGGCAAGCTGGTCGTCAGGGATGGGAATATTGAAACGGTCCCGGAAATGGCGCAAGGCATCCTCGCCCATTTTCTTCTGGGAGTGGGTGATATTCTGCCCTTCACCGGCCTCGCCCATACCATAGCCCTTGACTGTCTTGGCCAGGATGACCGTGGGCTGACCACGGTGTTCCATGGCTGCCTTGTAGGCGGCATAGACCTTGATGGGATCATGACCGCCCCGGTTCAGCCGCCAGATGTCCTCGTCGCTCATGTTGGCGACCATCTCCAGCAGTTCGGGGTACTTGCCAAAGAAATGCTCCCGTGTGTAGGCGCCACCCTTGGCCTTGTAGGCCTGGTAGTCACCATCCAGCGCCTCTTCCATGCGCTTGCGCAGCAGGCCATTCTTGTCCCGGGCCAGCAAGGGGTCCCAGTAACCGCCCCAGACCACCTTGATGACATTCCAGCCGGCACCGCGGAACACGGCCTCCAGCTCCTGCATGATCTTGCCGTTGCCACGAACCGGGCCATCCAGACGCTGCAGGTTACAGTTGACCACAAACACCAGGTTATCCAGCCGCTCCCTTGAAGCCAGGGAAATGGCGCCAAGAGATTCCGGTTCATCCATTTCCCCGTCACCCATGTAAGCCCAGACCTTGCGGCCGTCCATGTCTGCAATTTCGCGGTCATGCATGTAGCGCATGAAACGCGCCTGGTAGATGGCCATCAGCGGACCCAGCCCCATGGAAACCGTGGGGAACTGCCAGAAATTGGGCATCAGCCAGGGATGCGGGTAGGAAGACAGTCCATCTCCACCGGATTCCTGCCGGAACTTGTCCAACTGCTCCTTGCTGATACGCCCTTCCAGATACGCCCGGGCATAAATGCCCGGCGCCGAATGTCCCTGGAAGAATACCAGGTCGCCTTCCTGCTCTTCATTGCTACCGCGGAAAAAATGGTTGAAGCCCACGTCAAACAGCGTGGCGCTGGAAGCGAAACTGGCGATATGGCCACCCAGTTCCGGCTCCTTGCGGTTCGCCTGCACCACCATGGCCATCGCGTTCCAGCGGATAAAGGAACGGATACGGCGCTCCATGGCGCGGTTGCCGGGAAACGGCGGCTGCTTGCTGGGCGGGATGGTATTTACATAGGCCGTGGTGGCTTTGTAGGGAAGATAGGCACCGGACAGGCGTGCCTTTTCAATGAGCTGTTCCAGCAGGAAGTGCGCACGTTCCACTCCCTCGTTTTCCAGAACACCTTCCAGTGCTTCCAGCCATTCCAGTATTTCCTGGGGATCTTTGTCGGGTTTTTCAGCCATGGGTAATCCGTCCGTTTCAAGTTCACGGGAACAATAGTGGCGAGCATGGTAGCATATTTTTTACCTATTTTTTCATTTCATTGATTTTCAATGATTTAAATTAATAATTAATTAGTATTATCGTCTTATTTTTTACATGCCGCCTGTTGCCAGCTCCTGCTCTGCCTGAGTGAAAAGCCTGTCCATTCAACCGGGAATACTTAACAAAACCCACCAAAATCAGATGATTCCCACTCCTATTTGGAGACAATCATTCAATCTGCTGTATTATTGACTGAAGACTGCAGCCGACAAAGTTCGGCGCTTTGTCAATCTTTATTCGACAAAACAACTGATGCATTGACTGATACCCGTTTTCAGAAAACAAAACGCCAAGCCCCTACTTTAAGTTATGGACAAAGAGAAAAAATATCTGGAAAGCATTCCTTGGCGACCGGGAATAACAGATAAACAGGCCCGACACGAATGGTCACAGGCTGTTATCCGCATCGTTATCACCTCATTGGTTCTGACATACCTTCTCGCCACAAAGACAAACAGCGATGAGGGAGCACATGCTGCTGTTGTTCAGCTGGTGAGTCTGTACTTTGTGTATTCCTTTGCCTTGCTCTGCAGCTTCTGGATCTGGCCCATGCCAGTGGCAGGCAGAAAGCTACTCACACTGTCGACAGATATTGGTATCACCCTGTATTGCATGCACCTGTACGGAGAAGCGAGTGCGCCTTTCTTCGTCATCATATTGTGGGTGACCATCGGGTTCGGGATACGCTTTGGCCAACGCTACCTGACCGCTGCCACTGTCTATTCCGGCGTGGGATTTTTGTTGCTGTGGCAATTCAGCCCTTTCTGGGCACAGCACCCTTCCTTTACCTTTTCCTACCTTACCACCGCCATCGCCATTCCACTGTTCGTAGCCCATCTGCTCCGCAAACTGGAACAGGCAAGGGAAGCGGCGGAAGCGGCAAACCGGGCCAAATCCCAGTTTCTGGCCAACATGAGCCACGAGATCCGCACCCCTCTCACCGGCATAATCGGAATGGCTGAACTGCTGCTGGAAGAGCCGCTGGACAGCAAGTATCACAAGCAGATAGACACCATCAACTATTCAGCCAAGAATCTGCTGCATCTTCTCAACGAGACCCTGGACATCTCAAAGATCGAAGCAGGAAAGCTCGAACTCGCGCCTGGTGATCTCGACATTTATGAACTGGTCAACAGCCTGTCCCTGATGTACCGACCTCTGGCCCAGGCCAAACATCTCAGGTTCAAGACACATATTCATCACCAGATTCCCGCCAACCTGCACGGTGACCGTTTCCGCCTGCAGCAGATCCTGGTAAATCTGCTCAGCAACGCCGTCAAATTCACCGCCGAAGGACAGATCAGCCTCTCTGCACGAATGATCAACCTGAATGAAGAAACAGCCAGACTGCGCTTCGAGGTGACCGATACCGGCATCGGCATTCCTGCCGACAAGCAGGAAAAGATTTTTGAACTTTTGGCTCCTCAGCAGAATTTGTGGGTAGCAGAGGTGGGTTTGAGGCAAATGATCAGGTCAGTCCTGTCGGGGTAGAGC
>NZ_JBHNMF010000023.1:0-18350 GCF_048562965.1 Thiolapillus sp.
CGCCCAGACAATTGGCTCCCGCTCAATCCGGGTGACCTGCTCGGAAGAGCCGGATGCGGGAAATCCGCACGTCCGGTTCTGTGAGGGTGAAAGCCAGCAATGGCCGATCTACTCGACTAACAAAATCCTCATGCGCTCACCTTCTTCGGGTCCAGCGCGTCCTGCAACGAATCGGAGAACATATTGAAGGCCATCACCAGGACGAACAGAAAGGTGGAGGCGGTGAGGAAGTTGGAATAATGCCCTGCCTGCACTTCTTGGGTGGATTCGGCAATCATCAGTCCCCAGGAAACGCCGTCCACCACACCCAGTCCCAGGAAGCTCAGTATGACCTCGGACTTGATGGCGCCGACGAACACGATAGTGGCCTGTACCAGCAGGATATGGAAAGTATTGGGCATGATATGGCGGAAGATGATCTTTCCTTTCGGCAGGCCGATGGCGCGGGCCGCTTCCACGAACTCGAAATTCTTCAGCTTGATTACCTCGCCGCGCACCAGGCGGGCGGTAGTGGTCCAGAAAGTGGCGATCATGGCAATGTGCATGGAATAGGGATAGCCCTGCAGGGCATAGGCAATGGCAGCCACAAAAAGATAAAAGGGGATGGAGTCGAGTACACCCATGATCCACAGGATCAGCTCATCCACCCAGCTGTTGGTGAAGTAGCCGGACAGTGCGCCGAGCACGCCGCCCAGCAGTGTAGACAGAATGGCGACCACCATGCCCACTTCGAAGGCGGTCTTGGTGCTGTAAATGGCGCGTTCGAAAATATCCTGGCCGATGATGTTGGTGCCCAGCCAGTGTTCGGCGCTGGGGCCGGACCACATGGTGCCTTCGACGCTGCTCCAGTCCTGCCCCCACAATCCCGCCCAGACACCCAGCGCGATGAGCATGAAGAAGATGACCACGGCCAGGGAGATCATGCCGGTGCGGTCGCGGCGGAACTTGTACCAGGCCTTGCCCCACAGGGATTCGCTTTCCTTGGGAATATTGGCTGTGTCAGTCAGTGTATTCATTTCAGGGATACCCTGGGATCAACCAGTTTGTAGAAGATATCGTTGAGGATCAGGACAATAACGAACAGCACGGCCGTGATGCCCACCACCGCCTTGAGGATGGGCTGGTCGCCAGTGGTGATGGCGTCGAAGGTCACCTTGCCCACGCCGGGAATGCCAAAATAGCTTTCCACCAACAGGGAACCCGAGATGACCACCAGGGGGATGGAAAACATGATGCGCGTGATGATGGGGATCATGGCGTTCTTCAGGATGTGCTTGAACAGCAGTTCGCCCGGTGGCGTACCGAAAGCCTTGGCGGTACGCACATGGTCACGGCCCATTTCCTCCACGATCACCGCCCGGTAGAAACGGGTGTTGTAGCCCAGGGCGACGAACACCGTGGCCAGGGTGGGAACCGTGATATAGCGCAGATAGTCCCAGAAGTTGTAGACGTTCCAGCCCCGCACTGGGAACCAGCCCAGCCCGTCATTGGACGAGAGCAGAATCTGAAAGGCGATGATCACGATGAGGAAGCTCACGCTCATGCCCACCACCGAGCCACCCATGATCAGTTTGTCCACCCAGTGACTGCGGTAATAGGCGGCCAGCAGGGCCAGGGCGATGCCAAGAAGGTTGCCCAGCACGAATCCCGGTGTGATCAGTGCCAGCGAAATGGGCACAGTACGTTTGAGGATGCTGTTCACCCGCTCGCCGGTGGAATCGGAATAGCCGAAGTCGAAGGTTGCCAGCTCTTTCAGGTATTCTAGATAGCGGCTGACGAAGGGCTTGTCATAGCCCAGCTGATGACGGATTTCCTGGATCTGTTCCGGCGTGGCATTCTTGCCGACCAGTTCGTAAGTCTTGTCCGGACCGAAATAGACCATGAGCAGAAAGCTGATGAGGGTGACGCCGATGATCAGGGGGATGCCCGTGATGAACTTGCGCAGGGCGTACTGGAGTATTTCCATGGTTTGTTCCCTACTCGCCGTGTAGGTCGGGCTTCAGCCCGACACCGGGGTTTGATTCATGCAGTGTTGTCGGATTGAAATCCGACCTGCGGATCTGGAAGGTCATTTCTGCGCCTCCTTTATGTCCACGTATTTGAGGTGAAACCCGCCGACGATGGAGCGGTCCGGGAAACTTACCACGTCCTTGTGCCAGAGGAGAATCTCCTGCCGGGAGAGGCCCGAGATGGTGACGCAGGCGTCGAGTACGATCTGGTTCATCTTCCGGTACAGCTTCGTGCGTTCGGGAGAAGGCTGCATGACGGCAGTCTGTTCATACAGGCGGTTGTACTCCGGGTCGTCAAAGTTGGCGTTGTTGGAGCCGGGAGAACCATTGGGTCCGTAGAAGAGCTGAAGCGTATTTTCGGCGTCGGGATAGTCCAGTCCCCAGCCCATGCCCACGACCTTGATCTTCGCCTGTTTGACCGCCTTGTTGAAATCGCCGAAGGAGGCATAGGAATCGAAGACGACCTTTTCCTTGGGATAGCCGATTTTCATCAGCCAACCGCGGTATTGCTCAAAAAACTGGCGGGTCTCGACTTGGGCCACACCGCCATAGTTGAGCGTGGGCAGCTCGTCGGCGGTCCAGCCGGCGGCTTCCAGGAGCTTTCGCCCCTTCTCGGGGTTGTGTTCCAGGCTGTCCTTGGGTGCATCCGGATCATATTCCGGCACCACCGGCGGAATGATGCCGGGAAAGATGAACCCCATGTCGCTGTAAAACGTCCGGTTGCGATCCTCCCAGTCGAAGGCGTAGCGGATGGCGCAACGCAGGGCATGATTCTTCTTTTCCCTTTCAGGGTCGTCGTTGTAGCCGATTTCGGGATCACGCATGTTGAAATATGTGTGTACAAAACCGGTTTCGATACCGCTGGTCATGAAATAGCGCTGCGCATATTCGGGTTTGAGTACGACGCTCGGCTGTTTTTGGGCGAGGACGTCGTCCAGCAGTTCCTTGGGAATTGTGGCGTACTGTATCTCGTCACCCTTGGTGAAGGAATTCCAGCGTGACAGGGATTCCCGGATGAAGTGGACTTCCAGCCGATCCACCAGGGGCGGAATCTTGCCTTCGATTTCCTTGATGCCATATTTTCCGTGAATGGCTTCGTCATAGCCTTCGTAGGCCAGGTCGATGGGTTCCTTGCGATACTTGGGGTTTCTGACCAGCACGGCCCGCACGGAGTCGAAGGTCTGCAGTTTGAACGGTCCGGAACCCACGGGGCGCACAGAAAACTCCCGGCCGTAATATTCCACGGCCTCGCGGGGAACGATGGCGGAATATCCCTGGGCAAGGGTGTGAACGAGCTGGGGGAAAGGCTTGTTGAGTATGATCTGTATGGTATAGCGGTCCAGGGCTTTCAGGCCTTCCACTTCCTTGTCATAGTCTGAACCGGCCTGCTTCCACTCGGCCATGCCCTTGATGCGCCCCGCCCAGAACCAGCTGCCCTGGGATCGGGTCTTGGGGTCGAAATGGCGCTTCAGAGAATACACGAAATCGTTGGCAGTCAGTTCCCTTCCCTTGCCGCCGGGGAAGGACGGGTCGTCCGTGAACTCCACGCCTTGCTTGATGCGAATGACATAGGACAGGCCGTCTTCAGAAACCTCCGGCATATCCACCGCCAGGTTGGGTTTGATCTGGTAGGGGCGGGCCAGGTATTTGTAAGAATAAAGGGTGTCGTAAACATTGACCACGATATGGTTGGCGTAGATGGTGGCACTCTGTGCCGGGTCCAGGCTGCTGGGCGCGCCATTCAGGGAATGCCTGTAGATTTTCATGCCCGCAGTATTCGGGCCGTCGGAGCATCCTCCCAGAATCAGGAGGCAGGACATGACCAGCAGGGTGAGGATTCTTGTCAGCATGGGGTGCGGAGTCAGCCAAACAATAAAGTTGGCGAGTATAACGGGTTCATTGCCAAGGGAAAATTCTTTTTCTCGCTCCTGTGCATTTTTCCCGTTCTTCTGTCTCTTGATCACTCGCCCGGGGGAGCAGGGAATGATTTCCTCTTTTGGTTGTCTAATGGGCTCATCATCATTTACCAAAATCAGAATACAAATAGGAAGAGTTATTATGTTGCGCAGTTTGTTTATCTTGTTGAGTGTCTTGAGTGTCAGCCTGTTTTTTGCAGGAAGTGTTTCATTGGCTGCCGAGAAGGCGCCTGCCATGGGTAAAGCAGAACTGCTGGCTGCCCAGGCTACCCTAGTCGTGACAGCGATCGATCATAAGACCCGCGAAGTCACCCTGAAAAACGAGGAAGGTGAAGAAAAAACCTTCGTCATCGGCAAGGAAGCCCGCAACCTGGATCAGGTCAATGTGGGAGATGTCGTCAGTATTAAAATGGCCGATGTCGTGGCGGTCAGGCTGTATCCCGTCAAGACAGTTGCCAAGAGCCGGGTTGAGAAAGTCGGCATTGCCCGTTCCGATCTGGGACAGAAACCCCATGTCAGTATTTCGCGTCACCTGGAGCTGACGGGAAGGATTGCCGAGCTGGACAAGGAGAAGCGCATCGTCACCCTGGAAGGCAAGGATGGCAGTATCACCACAAAGGTGGCTGATGACGTCGATCTCAGTGAGGTGAAAAAAGGCGATATGGTTCGTATCGACCTGTTGGAGATGCTCAGCATTACCGTAAACGCACCCGGGAAATAAACCTGTCCCGGAAAACTTCCGGCCACGGCAGTGGCCGGTAGCCTGACCCGAACTGCCGGCAGCATTGTTGCCGGCTTTTTTTGTTTTTCGGGATGAATTCCCTGTTACCACGGACAAAAATGGTAAAATAGCCGGCTATGTCCCTGAAATATGACCTTCACAGCCATTCAACGGTTTCCGATGGCACACTGACACCTGCCCAGCTGGTCCATCTGGCAGCAGATGCCGGCGTGAATGTGCTCGCGCTGACGGATCACGACAATGTGTCCGGTATCGGGCAGGCCCGTATGGCGGCCAGGGAAAGGGACATTTCCATCGTGCCCGGTGTAGAGATATCAGTGAGCTGGAACGGGCATACCGTCCATGTCCTGGGCTTGAATATCGATCCCGATGCCCCCATTCTGTGTGCCGGTCTGGAACGGCTTTGTGATTACCGGCAATGGCGTGCTCGGGAAATCGGACGCAGGCTGGCGAAAAAAGGTATCGAAGGTGCCTATGAAGGCGCCTGTGAAGAAGCTACGGGTGCACTGGTGGGAAGGCTGCATTTTGCCCGCTTCCTGGTGCAGCGGGGTCACGCCAGGGACGTGAAAGAGGTTTTCCGCAAGTTTCTGGTGTCCGGCAATCCGGGCTATGTGAGCGGCGAATGGGCCAGCCTGGAAGAAGCGCTCGGCTGGATCGGAGATGCCGGGGGCATGGCTGTTATTGCCCACCCTGCCCGTTACAACATGACCCGTGGCAAGCTGCGGCGGCTCATCGGCGAGTTCAGGGAACTGGGTGGCCGCGGGCTGGAAGTGGTGTCTGGCAGTCACAGCAAGGACGAATATTTTACCATGGCCCGCCATGCCAGCGATTTCGGCCTGCTGGCATCCGCTGGATCGGATTTTCACGGGCCGGAGAATCCCTGGATCAACCTGGGTCAGCTGCCGGATCTGCCTCCCGGCTGTGAACCCGTTTGGAATCATTTTTGATATGGCACAGTTTTTTCAGATACATCCGGAAAACCCCCAGCCGCGGCTGATCCGCCAGGCGGTGGACATCCTGGAAAAGGGTGGGGTGGTAGTCTATCCCACAGACTCCAGCTATGCGATCGGCTGCCACATTGGTGACAAGCATGCGCTGGACCGTATCCGCCAGATCCGCCGCCTGGACGACAAGCACAATTTCACCCTGGTGTGCCGGGACCTGTCGGAGATCTCCAACTACACCAAGCTGGACAACCAGCAGTATCGCCTGATCAAAAGCCTTACGCCCGGTCCTTACACTTTCATACTGAAGGCAACAAAACAGGTGCCCAAGCGCCTCATGCACCCTAAGCGCAAGACCATCGGTATCCGCATTCCTGACAACCGCATCGCCCTGGCGCTGCTGGAAGATCTGAACGAACCCATCCTCAGCAGCACCCTGATTCTGCCCGGAGACGACATGCCGCTGATGGATCCTTATGATATGAAACAGACCCTGGAAAAACAGGTGGATCTGATCGTCGACGGGGGTTATTGCGGCTATGATCCCACCACGGTGATCGTCATGGAAGATGATGAACCCTGGGTGGCCCGCCTCGGCAAGGGCGATGCCTCCCTGTTTGACTGATCCTCCTGCCGCATTTCCGGATATAATCACCCGATGCAAAATCTGAACCTGATTCAACAACTGGTAGTATTTGTGCTGCCCCTGATTTTCGCCATCACCGTGCATGAAAGTGCTCACGGCTGGGTGGCGGACAAGCTGGGTGATCATACCGCTCGATCCATGGGGCGCGTAACTCTCAACCCCATACCCCATATCGACCTGATGGGGACCATCATTGTACCCCTGGCCCTGTATGCCCTGACCACGCTCTCAGGTGGTGGCGGGCTGATCTTCGGCTGGGCCAAGCCCGTGCCCATCAATCCGCGCCACTTCAGCAATTACCGGCGGGATACGGCGCTGACCGCTGTCGCAGGGCCGGCGTCGAATTTCATCATGTTGCTGATCTGGGCATTCGTATTGCGCGCCAGCGTGGGAATGGAGAACAGTGCTGGCTGGGTGGCCGAGCCGCTGGCGTACATGGCAGTTGGCGGTATCCTCATCAACGCCATTCTGGGTGTGCTCAACCTGCTGCCCATCCTGCCCCTGGATGGAGGACGGGTGCTGGCATCCCTGCTGCCGCCGAAGCTTTCCCTCGCCTATGCCAAACTGGAACCCTGGGGGCTGTTCATCCTTATCGGGCTGATGGTGACCGGTATCCTGTGGCCGCTGATGCGGCCCATGCTGCAGCTGGCGCAGACCCTGGCTTATTCCGTCGCAGGGTTGATGTAACCTTGTCAGATTTTTTACATTCAACAGACCGTTCAGGATTTACATGGAAAACGTAGCATCACAACACGCCCGCGTGCTCTCAGGCATGCGTCCCACAGGCCGCCTGCATCTCGGGCACTATCACGGTGTGATCAAGAACTGGGTGGAACTGCAGCACGAATACCAGTGCTTCTTCTTTGTGGCCGACTGGCATGCGCTGACCACCCATTACGAAGACCCTTCCATCATTCCCGAAAGTGTCTGGGACATGGTTATCGACTGGCTGGCGGCGGGGGTGAATCCCGGCGAAGCCACTCTGTTCATCCAGTCCAGGGTGCCGGAGCACGCCGAGCTGCACCTGCTTCTGTCCATGATCACGCCCCTCGGCTGGCTGGAGCGTGCGCCCAGTTACAAGGATCAGCAGGAAAAACTCAAGGAAAAAGATCTGGCGACCTACGGTTTCCTGGGTTATCCGCTGTTGCAGGCGGCTGATATTCTCATCTACCGTGCGGGCCTGGTGCCTGTTGGAGAAGATCAGGTGCCCCACGTGGAGCTGACCCGGGAAATCGCCCGGCGCTTCAACCATCTCTTTGGCCGCGAGGCGGATTTTGAGGAAAAGGCCGGCGCTGCCATGAAGAAGATGGGCAAGAAAAATGCCCGGCTCTATGCCAGTTACCGTAAAGCCTGGCAGGAACAGGGAGATGACGAGGCCCTGGCCGCAGCCCGGGCGCTCCTCGAATCCCAGCAGAACATCAACCTCAACGACCGCGACCGCCTGTTCGGCTACCTGGAAGGCGGCGGCAAGGTCATCCTGCCCGAGCCTCAGGCTCTTCTCACCAAGGCCAGCAAGATGCCCGGCCTGGACGGGCAGAAGATGTCCAAGTCCTATGGCAATACCGTTCCCCTGAATGCCAAACCGGAGCAGGTGGAGCAGCAGTTGCGCACCATGCCTACGGATCCTGCCCGGGTGCGGCGTACGGACCCCGGCGATCCGGCCAAGTGTCCCGTGTGGGAGTTCCACCAGGTCTATTCCGATGACAGTGTGAAGAACTGGGTGCAGGAAGGCTGCCGCAGCGCGGGTATAGGTTGCATCGAATGCAAACAGCCCGTCATCGATGCCGTGCTGGCCGAACTCAGGCCCATGCAGGAGCGCGCTGCGGAATACGAAAGTGATCCCGATCTGGTGCGAAATATCATCAACGAAGGTTGCGAGAAAGCCCGTGATGAGGCCCGTGATACCATGGAAGAGGTCCGCCACGTCATGTCTCTGGAATATCGATGAATCCGGTCGATACCGCCATACTGAAAGGGTCTGATGCCGAACCTGTTCCCCGGCAGGAGGAGATGCCCTTTGCCGTGGTGGAAGGCCAGCCCCAGTACCAGCTTCCCAAGGATCTGTATATTCCGCCGGACGCGCTGGAGGTGTTCCTGGACGCCTTCGAAGGACCGCTGGATCTGTTGCTGTATCTGATCAAACGCCAGAATCTGGATATTCTCAACATACCGCTGGCGCGCATCACCGAGCAGTACATGGAGTACATCGACCTGATGAAGGAGCTGCGCCTGGAGCTGGCGGCGGAATACCTGGTCATGGCTGCCATGCTGGCTGAGATAAAGTCGCGCATGCTGCTGCCCCGACCGGTTTCCGAAGAAGAGGAGGGAGAAGATCCTCGCGCCGAGCTGATCCGGCGCCTGCAGGAATACGAGCGCTTCAAGCAGGCAGCGGAAGACCTGCACGCTATGCCGCAACTGGGGCGGGATGTATTTCCCGTGCGTGTCGAAGTCCCGGACAAGAACATCCGTCAGGAGCCACCCCGCGTGGAGCTGAAGGAACTGCTGCTGGCCCTGCGCGATGTCCTCACACGGGCCGACATGTTCAGCAATCACCACATCACCCGGGAACCCCTGTCACTGAGAGAGCGCATGACCCGGGTGCTGGAAGCGGTCAGCGCCGAGCGGTTCATCGATTTTCACGAGCTGTTCGACATTACAGAAGGACGTGACGGTGTGGTGGTCACCTTCATGGCCATTCTTGAACTGCTCAAGCAGACCTTGATAGAAATGGTGCAAAGCGAGACCTTTGGTCCCATCCACGTAAAGGCGCATGGAGTGAGCGAGGCATGAACCCCAGCGACAACCTCAAGCAGATCGTCGAAGCTGCGCTATTGGCGTCCGGCAAGGCCATGACGTTGGACAAGATCCTCGAACTGTTCGACGAAATGGAGAGGCCGGAGAAAAAGGATCTCCGCGCCGTGCTCCAGGAACTGAGTGAAGACTATGCCGACCGGGGTATCGAGATCAAGGAAGTGGCATCCGGCTGGCGCATTCAGGTGAGCCGGGAATGTGCGCCCTGGGTGTCCCGGCTGTGGGAGGAAAAGCCCGGTCGGTATTCCCGAGCGCTGATGGAAACCCTGGCGCTGATCGCCTACCGCCAGCCCATCACCCGGGGGGAGATCGAAGACATTCGTGGCGTCAGCGTCAGCACGCATATCATGCGCACTCTGCTGGAGCGGGAATGGGTGCGGGTGGTTGGTCAGCGGGACGTGCCGGGCAAACCTTCCCTGTATGGCACCACCCGGGAGTTTCTGGATTACTTCGGGCTCAAATCCCTGGATGAGCTGCCGACACTGGCGGAGATCAGGGATCTGGACGTGATCAATGAAGAACTGAACCTGCAGGAACCGGATGGCGGTGCTGTGGAGCAGACCACCGACGAACAGAAAGCTTCAGATCAAGAGGAAATGCCGGCACCGGATACTTCGGAAACAACAGACGAAGAAAACTCCCGTGAAGAACACGCATTGGAGCCAGAGCCAGAAACAGAAACAGAACCGGGAACAATTACTGCTGCAGATATGGATACCGATGAAAAACAAACCTGAAATCCAGGGTGAACGCCTGCAGAAGATGCTGGCTAATGTCGGTATGGGGTCGCGCCGGCAGATCGAAGGCTGGATCCGTGAAGGCCGGGTACAGGTCAACGGCAAGCCTGCCAAACTGGGCGATCGCGCCACATTGCAGGATCAGATCACCGTGGATGGGCGTCTGGTGTCCGGCAAGAAACTGGCCGCCAATGAACGTTTCGTCATCCTGTACAACAAACCGGAAGGGGAATTGGTCACCCGCCACGATCCCGAAGGCAGCAAGACGGTGTTCGAAAAGCTCCCCCGCCTGCCTCAGGGACGCTGGATTGCCGTAGGTCGTCTGGACGTCAACAGTGCGGGTCTGCTGTTGTTTACCAACGACGGCGAGCTGGCCAACCGTCTCATGCACCCCAAGCAGCTCATCGAGCGGGAATACGCGGTACGGGTTCATGGCCGCGTCACCGAAGACATGCTCAAACAGCTGGTTCAGGGGGTCGAACTCGATGATGGCCCGGCGAGATTCGAGGAAGTCGTGTTCTCCGGTGGCGAGGGCAGCAATCACTGGTATCACGTCGTGCTCATGGAAGGGCGCAAGCGCGAGGTACGGCGCATGTGGGAAGCGGTAGGCGTGGTGGTCAACCGTCTCAAACGCGTGCGTTTCGGTCCCATCATCCTCAACAGCAAGGTCAAGTCCGGTATGTGGCGTGAACTGGAGAAGGATGAACAGAAAGATCTGCTGCGCATCACCGGCTTGAGAGACAAGCGCCGCTGGGGTACGCTCAAACGTCCCGGTTCCCGCCTGGAGAAGAAATCCCGCCCCTCGCCATGGGCGCGCAAGTAACCAGTCCAAGGCATCCGAAAACCCGGGCGGGAAAACGGACCACTGTTCTCCACAAGAGAGAGGATGAAGAACATGCGTATCTCAATGGCTGTCATTTTGCTGCTTTTCAGCCAGCTTTTGCCCGCTGCGACGGAAGGCGAATTGAGCACAGGCCTGGTCAATCCCGGTTATCACGAAAAACCGGCCTGGTTCAAGGAGTCTTTTCTCGACCTGAGAGAGGACGTAAAGGAAGCTGCCGCCGGCAACAAGCGGGTGATGCTGTATTTCTACCAGGATGGTTGTCCCTACTGTGCCAGGCTGCTCAAGGACAATTTTGGCAATCCAGAAATCGCGGAAAAGACCCGTAGGCACTTCGATGTGATTGCCATCAACCTGTGGGGAGACCGGGAGGTAACCGACCTTCAGGGTAAGATCACCACGGAAAAGCGTTTCGCCGAGTCTCTGAAGGTCCAATATACGCCGACGCTGCTGTTCCTCGACGAGCAGGGCAAAGTGGTGGCACGCCTCAACGGTTACTATGAGCCTGACAAGTTCAGCATCGTGCTGGACTATGTCGCGGGCAAACATGAATCGGAAATGAAGCTTTCCGCCTACTACCGGCAGCGGCTTGCAGGAAAGGCGCAGGGCAGGCTGAATAGCGAACCCTTTTTCCTGCCACATCCCCTGAAGCTCGCGGACAATCGCCGGCAATCCTGGCGTCCTTTGCTGGTGCTGTTCGAGCAGTCGGACTGCAAATCCTATGATCAGTTGCATGGAGACAGCTTCAAGCGTGAATCTCTGCTGCTTGCGCTGAGTGCTTTCGATATTGCGCAGGTGGACATGAATTCCCGGGAGAAACTGCAGACCCCTGACGGACGCCTGCTGCCGGCGCAGGATTGGGCGGAAGCCCTGGGCCTGCAATACGCGCCCAGCATGGTGTACTTTGATGCAGAAGGCAGGGAAGTGTTTCGCAGCGAGGCCTGGCTGAAAACTTTTCATCTGCACGCGGTGCTGGACTATGTGGCAACCGGGGCCTACCTGCATCAGACCAACTTCCAGCGTTTCGTTCAGCATCGGGCGGATATCCTGCGGGAGAAAGGCTTCGAAGTGGATCTGATGCGATAGAATGGTCAGAGGACAGGCGTTTTTTCAGGGAGAATGATGGGCAAGACATTACATTTCGACAGGTTTGGTAGAAGTTTCGGCCTTGGTGTGCTCCTGCTGTGTCAGCCGTTCTTCCTGGAACAGGCATTGGCGGATGAGCAGATGCCTGCTGCTGCAGCGGAAGCACCGGCAGACAATAAGGCTGCTTCGGCAAAGGCCACAGACAAAGAAGAAGCGGACAAGACGGATGCGGAGGCGGTGCCCGGCAAGGTGCAGCTGGAGGTGGATATACAGGGCCTCGAAGGGGATATGCTGAAAAATGCCCAGGCGTATCTGGGGCTGCTGCAGAAAAAGGACGACCCGCATCTTACCGAACTCTGGGTAAAACACCTGCACCACAAGGCCGTCGATGAGATTCAGAAATCCCTGCAGCCATTCGGTTACTACAATGTTCAGGTCAAAGCCTCCCTCGAAAAGCAGGCTGACGGCAAGTGGGTGGCCCGTTATATGGTGGATCCAGGTCCCCGGGTGAAGATCAGCAAGGTGGATCTGCAGTGGTCCGGTGAGGGCGCGGAAGAACCCGCGCTGCAGGCAGCCGCAAATGCTTTTCCCGTGAAGGCGGGAGACTTCCTGGACGACGAGGTGTACGACAAGGCAAAGGGGCGCCTGCTCGAGCTGGCAAACAGCCTGGGCTATCCGGATGCCGAGGCCAAGGTTGCCCGCGTACTGGTCGATCCGGTAAAAAACAGTGCCGCCATCACCCTGCATCTCGACACGGGGCACAAGTACTACATCAGTGATATCCGCCTGCATCAGGACTTCCTCGATCCCGGTTTCGTGCAGCGTTACCTAGTGGACGTGAAACCCGGCGATACCTATTCCCAGGCCAACCTGCAGGAGATACAGAAGGACCTCGTCAAGGCCGGCTATTTCTCGCTGGTGGATATACACCCGCGTTTCAAGCAGGCCAGTGAGTACAGGGTGCCTGTAGATGTGAATCTCGAACCGGCCAAGCGCCAGATGTATTCCTTCGGCGTGGGTTATGACACGGATATCGGGTTGAATCTTTCTGCCAACTGGGCACACCGGCGTATCAACAAGTATGGTCACAAGGCCGATGCGCGTCTCAAGCTGTCCATCGTGCAACTTCTGTTGCAGGGCAATTACTGGATTCCCATTCGTGATCCCCGTACCACCAAGCTGGGTTTTTCTGTGCGGCTGGAGAGCGAAATCCTGGATGACTCGGAACGGGATACACTCGATCTTGAGGCTGGCTACTACCTGCTGTGGCACGAATGGATCACCGAGCTGTACACGGAACTCAAGTACGAACAATTCACCGTGGGGCTTTCGCCAAGCACCGAATCCATCTTCTTCAGTATCGGCGCCACGGCAGAAAGATCCTTCTTCGAGGAAGGCAACTACCCGCGCTGGGCGTGGGGGGTGTGGGTAGATCTGCGTGGATCGCCGGGGCTGATTTCTTCCACGGACTATATTCGCACCCATGTCAAAGGCAGGGTATATCTGCCGGTCTTTACTGAGGGAAGGCTTATCCTCCGCGGAGAGGTCGGTCTGGCAAGGGTCGGAGACTATGACAAGTATCCCAACTCCCTGCGCTTTTACGCCGGTGGCGACAACAGCGTGCGTGGCTATGACTGGAAAAGCCTGGGATCCAAGGATGAAAAAAACAACGTGATCGGTGGTAAACAGGTGCTGACCGCAAGCCTCGAATACGATCATCGCGTGGCGGAGCAATGGCTGGCAGCAGGATTTGTGGATGCCGGCAATGCCTTCAACGACAACCTGGATCATGTCTTTGTCGGTGCAGGCTTCGGCGCCCGCTGGCTCTCTCCTGTGGGAACCCTGCGGCTGGATTTTGCATGGCCGGTACACAAGGAGAACGATTCCACCAGCCTGTCTGATATCAAGGTGCACTTCGGTTTCGAGGTTTTGCTGTGAAAACCTGGCTGAAGCGATCACTGCTGGGCCTGTTGCTGCTCATCCTGCTGGTCATTGGTACAGCCGGCATCCTGCTTGGCACCACCCCCGGTGTGCAGTGGCTGGTGGACATCGGCAGCCATTTCGCGCCGGGTGAACTCGCCGTCAGGCATACCGAGGGAAACCTGCTGGGTCAGCTTCACCTTCAGGATGTCAGCTATACCGATCCAGACATGTCGGTGCAGGTCGGTGATCTGGTCCTTGACTGGAAACCGTCTGAACTGTTCAGTGGTGTGTTTCATCTTCGGCAACTGGCGCTGGACCGGCTGCACTATGAAAAACTGCGTGAGGCGGTGGAAGAAGAACCTGCCGGTCCCCTGGTACTGCCGGATATTTCACTGCCGCTGACACTGAAGCTTGACCAGGTGCAGGCGACGTCTGTGAAGTTCGTGTCCGCGCCGGGTGCCGATCCTGTGGTTATCGACAAGGTTCAGCTGGTCGCCGGATGGAAGGCATCGGGCATCGACCTGACCCGCCTGCAACTGGCCATGCCGGAACTGCAGTTCCAGGGACAGGGCAAGGTGGACCCCAGAGGCAGCTACCCCCTCGACCTGGCCCTGGACTGGCAGTTCAGCGCAAAAGACCTTCCGTCGGTTTCCGGCAAGGGTGACCTGAAAGGCAACATGGAAAAGCTGCAGCTGCAGCAGCAGATCGACGGCGATGTGAATGCGGCCCTCAGCGTCAATATTCATGATGTGCTGAAGGAACTGGGCTGGGATACGAAGATACAGATCAGCAGGCTTCCCGGGGAATACCTGCCCCTGGAAGAATCCGTCGTCATGGGGATCGATATCGTTGGCAAAGGTGATCTTGCCCAGGCTGATGTGAAGCTGGCTTTCCAGGTTGAGGACAAAGCCGGCAAAGCTGAAGAGAAGGCCGGGCAACTGCTGCTGAACCTGGCCGGGAATGTTCAGTTTGCCGATCAGAAATTCAGGCTGCAAGGCGACTGGACGGATTTCCAGTGGCCGCTGACGGGAACGCCACAGGTGCTTGCCAGGAGCGGCAAGCTGCAGACCTCCGGTATTCCGGATGGCTATGAATTCACCCTGCAGAGTGATGTGGAGGGCGACGACATTCCACCCGGCACCTGGCAGATGGAAGGAAAGGGAGGGCTGAACAGTCTCAGGCTGGACAGGATGCTGGGCAATATTCTGGATGGCTCCCTGGAAGCGGCGGGGGATCTTGCCTGGTCGCCGAAACTCACCTGGAAGATGGAAGTCACCGCTACAGATATCGATCCCCGAACCCTGAACGAAGAATGGCCCGGCAGGCTCAATGCGTCTGTCGTCACCACCGGAGAACTGCCGGAGCAAGGCTTGCAACTGCAGGCACAGATCAAGAACCTGTCGGGAACCCTGCGGGAAAAACCGGTGAGTGGTAAGGGCAACGTTCGCGTCAATGGCAGCAGACTGTTGCTGGAGGACCTGGTTTTCAGCAGCGGTTCCGCCAGGGTCGATGCTGCCGGTGAGCTCGGTGATACCTGGAACCTGACCTGGAAACTGGATGTGCCGGATGTTGCGGATCTGCTCCCCCAGGGGGAGGGGAAGATCCAGGCCTCCGGTGATCTCACGGGAACGCAGAAGCAGCCTGTGGTGGAAGGAAAGCTCAAGGCGGCGGATTTGTCGGCACTGGGTTATCGCTGCGCACAGTGCGATACGGATTTTGCCGTTGGCCTGGATGAGAACTTCGTTTCCCGTGTGCTTTTCAATGGAAAAGGGATATTTGCTGCGGGGCAGGACATACCCGCACTGACGCTGAAACTGGATGGGCCGCTGAATAAACAGGTGGTGAACCTGAACGTGGAACACGAATCAGGCAAGCTCGTATTTACCGCGAGCGGCGCCTACCTCATGGACAAGACCGCCTGGCAGGGCCAGATTCGGAAACTGGATCTGGACGCCGGTGAAATCGGTAGCTGGGAGCTTAAGGATGGCGCCGATCTTCTGGCTTCCGCCCAGGAGATCAAACTGACTCCCCTGTGCCTGCAGGATCAGCAATCCAGCCTTTGTGTGCAGGTGGACCGTGGCAAGGACAAGGGCAACGCAAAGCTGAAACTGCAGGGGCTGTCCCTGTCCCGGCTGCAACCCTGGCTGCCGCCGGAAATCACCCATCTGACCGGGGTGCTGCACATGGACGCAACGGCAGACCTGCTGCCGGTTATCAAGGCCAGGGCCGAGCTGGTGCTGGAACCGGGAGAGATCACCTACCTCAATCCCCAGTCCAAACCCATCACCATGAAGCTTCATGACGGCAAGGTCGACGCGGTGTACGACGAAAAACAATTGTCTGCCAAGTGGGAACTGGGCCTGGACCGGAACCTTATGAACGGAGATCTGTTCGTGCCTAGGGCGGCTCTGGACAAGGATCCACTGACAGCACCGCTGAAGGGAGAGGTCAAGATGCAGGTGACGGACCTGAACCTGGTGACTGCCTTCGTGCCTGACATCCAGAAGATCGACGGTACTATCGACGTGGCGCTCAACCTGGGTGGTCAACTGGGGGATCCGCTGATCACGGGCCATGCCATCGTGGAGTCGAAGGAAATCGTTATTCCCCGCGCCGGGCTGGAGCTCAGGGATCTGCAGGTGCAGGTCAAGGGTGATGGGGGCAAGAAGCTCGATATATCAGGTTCTGTCACTTCGGGGGAAGGTATCCTGGATCTGACCGGTTCAGTGTTGTTGAATGCACAACAGGGCTGGCCAGCCAGGCTCACGCTTAAAGGTGAGAAGTTTCAGCTTGCGAACCTGCCTGAAGCGGAAGTCATCGTCACGCCGGATATCAAGCTGGAGAGCACCAAGGACCTGGTGAAGATTCGCGGCAGACTGGATGTGCCCGTGGCGAAGATCGAACTCAATGACCTGCCGGCCGGTTCCCGCGATGTGTCACCCGATGTGGTCGTGGTGAAGGAAGACGGATCGGTGGATGAAGTCGTGAGTTCCAAGATCGATGCTGAGATCGCCATCACCCTGGGAGATGATGTTCATTTCAAGGGCTTTGGGCTTGATGCTGATCTCGCGGGCAAGCTGTCCATCGATCAGAACGCCGGCAAGTACCCAACGACCAGCGGCGAGCTGAAGATCGAGGGTGGCTATTTTCGCGCCTACGGACAGAATCTGACCATCGAGAAGGGCAGGATATCCTATGCCGGTGGCCGTGTGGACAACCCCGGCCTGCGACTGCGGGCGAGCAGGAAGATCGATGACACCACCGTGGGCGTGGAACTGACGGGGACCGCCAAGAAGCCCGAGTTTTCGACTTTCTCCTCCGATCCTGATCTGCTGGAAAAGGACGTTGTGTCCATGCTGCTGACCGGTCAGAAGAGCGGTGACCTGGCCAATGCCAAGGTGTATGCGGGTAAGCAGATCACCGAGGATCTGAGTGTCGGCGTCAATCTGGGTGGTGGTTCAGATGGGAGTGAGTTCGTGACCCGCTACCGGTTGATGGATAACGTCAACCTGGAAGCTACCAGCAGTGCGAAGAAAAGTGGCGGCAGCATCAACTATACGATAGAGCTGGAGTGATCTGGAGCCTCTCGGTAGATATCCTGCTCCAGTAGCCAATGACCTTCGGGAAAACCCATTTTGCCGACAAATGCCTGCCAGCGAGGATCATGGTGCAGGTTTCGGAAATAGGTGTAGTTCATTTTCATCACCAGATTGGGGTCTCTTTGTGCATAAGCCGTTTCCAGCCATGTGAAAGCTTTGTCCTCTTCCCCTCTGCAAGCATACAAGTAGGCCAGAGTAGTCGGGTGTGTTTGGCTGTATTGCCGGATGAATTCCTTCAACAAGCTATCGGCTTTTCTTTTTTGTCCCAAAGCAAGAAAAATGCAGTGTTGCGTATATAACTTCCAGAATTCGTGCGGTTCTTTTTCTGATTCTGACAAGGCATCTTGATATCTTCCCTGTCGCAGCATTATAAAACTGACGGTAGTATGCTGAAGGGCGGCATCTGGACTAACACGATTGTATTTGTCGATGGCTTTCAGGGCGTCTTCAAAACGGCATAACCAGCTATACACAATGCCAAGATTATAGTACTAGAGTTTAGAGTAAGCAACATTGTTCCACCGTATATTTTCGGGTGAAATAAAGTTGCCATTTTGTTCATACTGCCCGTTAGAGCTTGTTCTATACGCTGATTGCTGCATCCTGCTCACTTCCTCGCCAATTGGGCGGTTCGAATTTTCTGCATTTACGGTTCCACCACTGCCGGACAGGGACATGGTGAAAAATCAGTAGCAGTCCTTTACGGATCTGCCCTGCCGTTGTGGGATTGTCCTTTCGCCAGGGCGAATGGCAACACAGTTGCCTGACGGTCTGATCATCCAGATAGCCCAATAATTGGATCAGACCATAACCCACCAAGGTCAGGTGCACCCAACGATGCAGCGTCTGGCGGGTTTGTTGCCAGGCCTCTTTCAAGCCCCAGGAGAGTTTCAGTTGATTGAACATCGATTCAATCGACCAGCGTTCTCCATAGGCTTCGATGATCTGTTCCGGGGTCAGCTTGGCATCGGTACTCAATAACTAGAGTTTAGAGTTTCAGAGGAGAAAAACCACTAAAAATCTCAAAAAATAGTTGACATAGCAAGGCGCGGCCTCTCAGAAGAGAAATCAACACAAACTTCTGGAGGCCGCTATG
>NZ_JBHNMF010000024.1:0-18125 GCF_048562965.1 Thiolapillus sp.
GTTGCTGCTCCGTACTTGGCTCCCATATGACTGGACGCCGCGTTCGGAGGCCTACTTTGTTTTCCCTCTGGCGCAAGGCACGCCGGGAAAACAGTGCGGCCTCGCGGCTACTGGGGTCTATCAGCCTTCGCTTCGCTCTCCATGGCTGGCAGCGTAAGCGGCGCTTCGCCCAAATGATCGACCACAGTCTGGTCAAGCTGATTCACGTCAGCTGCGTGGCGCTGTCTCTTGTCGGATTCACCCTGCGGGCCATCCTCATGCTGAAAGGCTCCCCGCTGCTCAAAGCACGCTGGGTGCGCACCATCCCTCACCTGGTCGACAGCACCCTGTTCTTCAGCGGCCTGTGGCTTGCCTTCAACCTGCAGCAGTATCCCGGCACCACACCCTGGCTGACCGCCAAGCTGCTGGCCTTGATCACTTACATCGTTTTCGGCGCCCTCGCCCTGCGCGGCAGAACCTGGCAGCGACGCTATGTATCGCTACTCGCCGCCTACCTTTGCTTCGCCTACATGGTCAGCGTTGCCCTGACCAGAAGCCCCATGCCCTGGAACCTGCCGGGCATGACAGGCTGAAGCGGAAACAGCGCAGGCAATCTGCTGTTGAATGGAAAAAAAACCACAGTTCTCCTATACTCCCTGATAACTGAAATTCAGGGAGCCGTTTTTCATGGCCGTAACAGCCTTTCACTGGACCAATTTCCTCATCCGACTCGTCGTGGCATTCGTTCTGGTATTCGCCACCTACAACCCTTCCGGTCACTCCTGGGTTCACTGGTTCATTGAAAGTACCAACAAGCTCGATCCCCTGATTATCCTTTCGGCAGTCATCCTCTTTATAGGCTGGGCCATCTACCTGCGGGCAACGGCACGTTCCCTGGGGCTGTTTGGTTCACTGCTGGTGGTTGCTCTGTTCGGCAGCCTGATCTGGGCGATGATCTTTTACGGCTGGCTGTCACTGGACAACCCGTCGGTACTGGGCTATGTCGCCCTGGCGCTGCTGTCCCTGCTGCTCGCCGTGGGCATATCCTGGTCACATATCCGGCGGCGTATCACCGGCCAGATCGATGTCGATGACGTTGAAACAGATATCTGAACCTTTTTCACGACCACACCAGAAAGGAGGCCATCATGGCAGGCAAGTTCGTAACTTCAGTTGGAAAAGACGGTAAGCATTATTTCGTTCTCAAGGCAGGCAATGGTGAAACCATTCTGCAAAGCCAGGGCTATGCTGCAGAAAAAAGCTGCGCCAACGGCATCGAATCCGTACGCAAGAACAGCCAGGACCCCAAGAGATTCGAAAAGAAAGTCGCCACCAACGGCAAGTTTTTCTTTACGCTCAACGCCACCAACGGACAGGTCATCGGCAAGAGCCAGATGTACAAGACCGAGAAAGGACGGAACAACGGCATCGATTCGGTAGGCAGGAACGCCCCGGACGCCAAGGTGGTCGAAGCAAAAGACTGAGCAGTTCAGCCCCCTTTTTTCAGGGGGCTGTTTCTATTCTTTGAGAGAGATCTTCAGGCGGCCGTCTTCGACCTGAATGTCTTTCACGCCTTCGGCAAATGCAGCCCAGAAACCGCCTGCATCACCAAACTCGCCGATCAGATCCACGTTCTTCAGCCCACCCAGCCAGGCATTGGGCACGGGAATGCCCATTACGCTCACACCACGCAGCCTGATCACAGGACGCTTGTCATGGAAAGCTGCTTCGACACCGGCAGATACGCGCAAGGTCTTACCCCCCAGAATGGGAAAGTCAGGGTCCACATGCACCAGCAGGCGGGCGCTCACCATGTCGTCTGACAGATCCACCGCCAGTTTCTTTGCCAGGTCCCTGTTGTTCGCCAGCAGGCCATTGAGTTCCCGTTCGGTAAAGAACAACTCACGTTTGCCCTTGGTATCATCATAGCGCTCCGGGCGCAGCCACTCGCTGTCCGTTTCCGGCTTGTCGGCCGAGGGCGCTGCGGGAGCGGGCTTGTATCCCAGCAGCTTCAGCTTGCTGTTGAGCTGCTGCTGCTCCTTTCTGCTCAGTTCAACCTGCTTGAAGTCATGGGCATAGTGTAGGTCCTGACCGCCCAGAAGGTAACGGCTGCGGTGATCAGGATCGTACCCAGGACGATCCACAGGACATGGATGCCTTTCAGGCCGCCTGGCTTTTTCTCTTCTTCCGGGGGTGTATCCACCACTTCCATAGCTGTTCTTCCCTTCAGTGTATGATCAGATCATAGGGCATGCGGGCATAAATGCCTTTCGCATCGGTAAGGGACAGCAGATACTGCACCTGCTTCCAGGTCGTATCCACCAGCGGATTCTGCCGCAGCTGTACTTCCATGCCCATTTCCTTCATCAGTTCTTCCAGCAGAGTGCCTTCCTTCTGGTATTCCTCGACCGCGTAGCTATCCAGGTTGGCCCTTTTCGCCGCAGAAGCCATGGCATCTTCCAGTCCCCCGAGCTTGTCCACCAGCCCCAGCTCCAGCGCCCGTTTACCGGACCAGACACGCCCCTGCGCAATTTCATGCACTGCGGCCCTGTCCAGTTTGCGGCCTTCGGCCACCTTGTCGAGAAACTCGGCATAGATATGGTCGATGAATTTCTGGATGATTGCCATCTCCTGCGGGGTCTTGGGCCGGAACAGGCTGAACACGTCAGCCGCTGGCGCCGTGCGCGCCACTTCCACTTTCACGCCGAGCTCATTGACAAGCTTCTGCACGTTCAGGAACAGGCCGAACACGCCGATGGATCCGGTAATGGTATTCGGCTCCGCATAGATCTCATCACCATAGGCCGAAATCCAGTAGCCGCCTGACGCCGCCACTGCTCCCATGGAAATGACCAGCGGCTTTTTCTTGGCGAGCAGGATGGTCTCGCGCTGGATGATGTCCGAGGCACTGGCACTGCCGCCAGGACTGTTGACGCGCAACACAACGGCCTTCACGTCGTCATCCGTTCTTGCCTTGCGCAGCAGGGAAGCGATGTAATCGCCGCTCACCTGATCCTTGTCACTGCCGGAAATGATATCGCCTTCCGCATAGATCACGGCCAGCTTGTCCTTTGCCTTATCGTCTTTTGTCAGGGTGGCGAAGTAGTCGGATACCGATTTCTGGTTCTCGATGGCTTTACCTGCCTCCGTGCCCGTCAGCGCTTCCAGTTTTTCACGCACCACATCGTAATAACCCACGGCCGTGACGAGCCCACGCTTCAGTGCCTGATCCGCCTCGACGACCGCTTCCTTCTGCGCGAGCTCATGCAGACTGCTGACAGGCAGGTTGCGGCTCTTGGCCACAGCGGCGACCACTTCATCGAAAAGATCGTTCAACAGCGTGTCCAGTTGCTCCCGGTTTTCCTCACTCATGTGATCGAGAAGAAAAGGCTCCACAGCCGACTTGTATTTCCCGACACGGGAAACCTGTACGTCGATGCCGTATTTTTCAAAGGCGCTGCGGAAATACGGCACCTCACTGGCAAAACCGTTGAACTCCAGCAGGCCCAGGGGATTGAGCACCAGCCTGTCTGCTGTCGACACCACGTACAGCGTCGCCTCATCCAGGCCTTCCTGCCAGGTGATCACCGGCTTGCCGGAAGCCTTGAACGCTTCGATGGCCTTCCTGACTTCCTTCAGCGCTGCCCAGCCGGAGGCATAACCGTCACGAACCACATTGCCCTTGATATACAGTCCGCTGATCCTGTCATCCTTGGCCGCCTTGCGCAGCGCCGTCACCACGGCGCGCAGAGATTGTCTGTCGGATTTTCTGTCCTGCAGGGCGCCGCGGATGACGGATGCAAACTTCTGCCGGGGCTGCCGGTCCACGATGGGCACGCCCAGGTTGAGGGTCAGCAGGGTCTTGTCTTCTATGGGCTGGGGCGTTTCCTTGGCGGTCAGCATCACGCCGATCAGCACTGCAAGCAACAGCAGCACCAGGATCATGCCGGTAAAAGAGGCAAATACAGTTTTCAGAAAGCTTTTCATAACACAGGACAGTCCTTTTCAGTCGTCAAGATAGCTATTTGAGCGCGATTGAGTGTGTAACGCAAGTCTGCTCAGGAGGGTGTCGCAAAAGGCGACAGCTTTTGGGCGGAATCGGAAAATCGCACTTTTCCGATTCCGAGTCGTAAAAGCCCGGGGAAGAGCTTTTACGACATCCTCAGAGGAACAGCGCGGCACTGAAGACGAGGGAAAACAGCAGCTGAAAGCGTGCGGTGCCGGCCAGCAGCTGATTGAGCACCGTCCCCACAGGCAAGGTAAACATCTGCAGAATCAGGTAGATAACGACAACAACAAGCATCAGGGGCCACCAGGAGACGACACCCGTTGCCCATAGCAGCCACAACAGCAGGAAAGGGGCCAGGAGCAGCAGGGCGTACTCCCACTGGCTGGCACGGGGCGGCAACAGCACTGCCAGCGTCCTGCGGCCGGCCACGGCATCGGTCTGCATGTCCCGGTAGTTGTTCACCACTAGCACCGCTGCAGCAATGAATCCCAGCATGCTTCCGGACAGCAGTGCAGGCATGGAAATCTGATCGGTTTGCAGATAATAGCTGCCGACTGTCGCTCCCAGACCGAAAAACACAAACACGAACAATTCACCCAGGGGCGAGGCAGAGATGGGCCGGGGACCGCCGGAATAGGCAGCCCCAGCAACGAGAGAAACCAGCCCCAGCAGCAGAATGGGCCAACCGCCCACCATCACCAGGTAGATGCCGAGCGCGAATGCACAGCCAAAGGCCATTGCAGCGCCCCGCTGCACGCTGGCGGGAGTCAACCATCCCTGTGCCGTGGCCCGCGGCGGTCCCAGTCTGTCGTCGGTATCAGTGCCCTTCAGGGTGTCAACGGCATCATTGTGCAGATTGGTTCCGATCTGGATACAGATGGCAGCCAGTAACGCGGCAAGGGCCGGCAGGACATGCAGCTCCCCCTGTTCCGACCAGGCCAGGCAGGAACCCAGCAGCACAGGGCTGACAGAAAGACCCAGGGTCTTGGGACGGACAGCCGACAGCCAGACCGAGAAACCGGACATATTCAGGGACGACGGGGAAACTTGCTGAAATCCGGCTCGCGTTTTTCCAGGAAGGCATCCCGCCCCTCCTGCCCTTCCCCGGACATGTAGAACAGCGCCGTGGCGTTGCCCGCCAGTTCCTGTATGCCTGCCAGGCCGTCGGTATCGGCATTGAAGCCGGCCTTGATCACGCGCAGCGCAGTAGGCGAGTGCCTGAGTATCTGCCGGCACCAGCGCAGGGTTTCTTCTTCGAGCTCCGCCAGGGGTACCACGGCGTTCACCAGCCCCATCTCCAGGGCTTCGGCGGCATCATACTGGCGGCACAGCAGCCAGATCTCCTTGGCTTTCTTCAGACCCACGGTGCGCGCCATCAGGCCCGCTCCCAGGCCGGCATCGAAAGATCCCACCCTGGGGCCGGTCTGGCCAAAACGGGCGTTATCCGCGGCAATGGTCAGGTCACAGACCAGGTGCAGCACATGACCACCGCCAATGGCATAACCCGCCACCATGGCGATCACGGGCTTGGGCAGCCGGCGGATCTGCATCTGCAGGTCCAGCACATTCAGATGCTGAACGCCTTCCTCGTCTCTGTAACCGCCTTCACTGCCACGCACTTTCTGGTCACCGCCGGAGCAAAAAGCCTTGTCGCCCTCGCCGGTCAGGACAATGACACCGATGTCCGGTGCATGATGGGCATGATGAAAGGCTTCGATCAGCTCCCTTACCGTCCGGGGACGGAATGCATTGCGCACCTGGGGGCGATCGATAGTGATCTTGGCCACACCATCCAGGTGCTCGTAGCGTATGTCTTCGAATCGTTGTTCCAGCAGTCGGGTCCAGGTCATGGGAAAACTCCGTTCACGGCAACAGGGGGCAAATCAGTTCAGCCAATGGGCAATGACAGCTTCGTGCAGTTCGCGGGTCTGTGCGCTGTCGATGACGATCTCTATGAGCTGCAGCCCCTGGCCACGGAGGGCTGCGGCAAACGCCTCGTCGAAGGCCTGGACATCGGTCACCTGAAAATGATCGACGCCGAAGGCGCTGGCGATATGCCCATGGTCCAGGGGAACCGGCGTGCGCCAGCAGGCTTCGTATTCAGGCAATGCCTGTTGAGGCAGGAAATCAAATATACCACCCCCCTGGTTGTTGAACAGCAACAGTATCATATCCTGATCGCGGGCAAGAGCCAGGGCATTCAGGTCGTGAAAAAAAGCCAGATCACCCAGGATTCCCAGCACCTTTGCCCCGCCCATACAGGCGCGTGCAATACCCGCCATAGTGGACAGATTGCCATCGATCCCACTGGCACCCCGGTTCCCGTGCACGGTGATGCTCTTGTCCAGTTTCCCCGAGTAGGCATCCAGGAACCGTACCGCCAGGGAGTTGCCGCTGAACAACAGGCTTCGGTCCGGCAGCGCTTCCAGAGCATGTCTCAGAATGCTGGCTTCCAGCGGCAGGGGCTGTTTCTGCAACTGCAGCGCCACCTGCCGGTCCGCTTCCTGCCATGCTTCCAGCCATGCAGGTGCCAGCGGATCGAGACCGGCAGACAGCAATTGCCCGCACAGGCTTGCAGTGGAAGCCTGCAGTGTTTCCACCGTCATGCTCTGCCTGTCCATGGTCCGTCCGGAGGCATCCACCCACCAGTGGCGTGCTGCTGTCTGTTCATCGAGAAAATTTTGCAGCGTGGCGGATACGGGTGTGGCGCCGAAATGCAGTACCCATTCGACGGCAAGCTGCGCTCTGCGGGATACCGAACGCAGGAAAAGATCATACTGGCCGATCACGGATGCTTCGGATCCATAACGCAGGCTGGACAGGGGATCTGCCAATACCGGAACCCCGAGCGCTGCACCGAGTGCGGGTAGTGCCCCGCTGTGCGCATCCAGCCCGCAGACGATGATGCCTTTCCTCCCGTCAAGGGATTCGATCAATGTCTGCAGCTCGCCTTCCTGCAATGACAGGCGGGGAGGCAGACAGGGCGCCACTGGCACCGTGGGCAGGGTTGGGGGTATTTGCTCAGGAACCAGGGGTTCGCGCAGGGGCAGGTTTACATGCACGGGTCCGCCACAGGGCCGGGAAGCTTCCCTGACCAGTTCCCTGCCCAGGGCCTGCAGGCGTCGCAGGGCAGTTTCAGAAGCCTCTGGCGGGCTCAGCTGGTGGAATGCCCGCACCTGTTCACCGAAGAGCCTGACCTGGTCAATGGTCTGGTTCGCCTGGCACTGCTGCAGTTCCCAGGGGCGGTCTGCAGAGAGCAGTATCAGCGGCAGTTGCCGGCTGTTGGCCTCCACTACGGCAGGCAGCCAGTTGGCTACCGCCGTCCCCGAGGTGCAGACCAGCGCCACAGGATCACCCGTTTCCACAGCCATGCCCAGCGCAAAGAATGCCGCGCTGCGTTCATCCACCGCCACCTGATGATGCAGTTGCGGAAGCAACAGGGTTGCCAGGGTCAGGGGCGTATTGCGGGAACCGGGAGAAATCACGACCTGCTCCAAACCCGCGCTGACCAGGCCCTGCAACAGGGACGCGCACCAGTCCAGATTGATCCTGCCCTGATCCATCAGCCCAGGAGTGCGTTCAGCATGGGCTCGAGCTTGAGGCCGGTCTCCCTCAGCTCCTGTCCGGGATCCGATACCCGGGTAATGCCCGCACCCGCATAGAGCTGCGCCGTTTTTTCCTGGATCAGAGCACAGCGCAGGATCACGGACAGGCTGGCATTCTGGTGATCACCCAGCCAGCCGAAAGCACCGGTGTACCAGCCTCTCGGGTAGCACTCGTGCTCGCGAATCCAGGTCAGGGCTGCCTGGCGGGGCAAGCCTCCCACCGCCGGCGTCGGGTGCAGCTCATCCAGCACCTGCAGAGGCCGCACACCGGACCGGGGTACAGCGCGTACGGGCGTATACAGATGTGATAGTGACCGCAGTGCGAGAGGCCTGGCGGACTGCTCCGTTCTGATATCGGTACACAGCGGTTGCAGCGCATCCCGGATCGCCTGTACCACCGGCGCATGTTCATGGCGCTCCATCCGGGCATCAGGCCAGCGCTGATGTGCTGGATAGGTACCCGCCAGGGCATCGCAGTGCAGATGCTCGGCGCTCATGTCGAAGAGCTTCTCCGGGGTAGCCGCCAGTAAAATACCGCGGCCGAAGCTGACAGACAACTGGGTGCAGCCGGGATAGTGCTGCGCAAGGTAGGGAAGCATCTGGCGGTGAGAAATTTCATCCGCGAACTTCAGCTGCAGCCGGCGGGTCAGCACCACCTTGTCGAATTGCCTGTTTTCCATGGCTGAAACGGCCTCTGATACACCGTCCTGCCAGCTGGCAGCCGTGGGCAGTTCTTTCTTGAGAAAGACCCGGGAAGCTCCCGTTTCAGAAACAGAAGCATCTGCGTACAACACCGAGCGCAGACGGGCTAACCAGTCTCTGATGATGATTTCAGGGGAAACAGCACGGTCACGGTAGCAATTGAAGGTCAGCACACAACGGCCTTTCTTCCATTCGAACAGCAGTTGTGGCAGATACAGTCCCGCGTTATCGAATCCCTGCCAGTCTTCCTGCGGCTGAAAATCCGGATCGAAGGCAAAGCCGATGAAAACTCTGGCCCCGGCGCGTCCCCGCCCCTGGCTGATGCGCGTCCAGTTGCCCTGCATCTGCCGGTAGGCCGCATCCAGTTGCTGAAAACGCTGCTCTCCCTGTGCCGTTATGGAATGCGCCATGCCCAGACCCAGCAGGCGGTGTTGACTGTCCGGCTGATGCAGGTACAGCCACCGGGAGACATGGGCGGGGGGTGCGACAGACTCTGCCACCGGCACTTCGAAGGAAACGGACAGCGGCCCCGTCTGCCCTGTGGACAGTGCCGGCATCGCCAGCTGGCGAAGTTCCCGGCGCAGACGCCCCAGCCACACGGGTACAGGTTGCAGCTTGTTCGCCTTGCCTGCCACGGATCACTTTACGGTTTCAAAACGCCAGGGAATGATGAAACTCCCCCGGTCGGTACGCAGAATGACTTTCGCTTCCCAGTCCATGCGCTGACGGATACAGACGGGCAGCAGTCCCTCTCCCTCGAAGCGGCCGTTGGCCACGTTGTTCAGCAGCGGCCGGTTGTATCCCATGTTCATGGTCACGCCGGAGAAGTCCACTTCCACCCTGTCGGCAGCCACACCCTTTACCTCGACACGCAGCTTCAGGGGTTTGGTGAGGAGAATGCTGCGGGGCTCGATGGCGAATATCACTTCGCCACCGCCCGGGAGCGCTCGTCTACAGGGACCCTCGTGCAGATCACAACTGTCCAGGGAAAGCATCCGGGCAGGCGGTGGTTCGAAATAGTCACGAAAATACCAGGCAACAGCGCCCAACACGGCAGCCGCAACCAGTATGGCGACAGGAATGATCCAGGATTTGCGTTCAGGCATGAGCGAACCCTATGGCAGATCGCCCTTGCGGAACAGGCGATAACCCAGCCACGCGGTCAGGGTGCCCAGCACGAAAGGATATACCAGCGCCCATACCAGATAGCCGGTTTCACCAAAATTATCGAGAATCACATAGGCGGAAGGCCCCAGCAGCACCAGCTGTGGGTCGAACAGCAGCATGGCGCCGGTACGGAATACCTGCAGGGGATTGGCCAGGGCGATGGCGATGATGGTCTCCGGCGGCAGTCCCTGCTTGATCAGGGACCCCAGCAGAATCAGATCCAGGAACAGCAGCAGAAACAGCCAGATGAGAAAGGCCGAGCCTGTGGCCACATCGGATGAACGCGCCATGGTGGACACCAGCATGCCGATACCCAGAAAACACCAGGCCAGTGAAATCAGAAAGCCGGTGTAAAACAGCACCTGGGTCCAGGGAATTTCCACACCCTTGAACATACCCCAAGCGACAGCGGCGAACATGGCCAGCACTACGGGCAGGAAGACGACGAAGAAACGCCCCAGCAGCTTGCCCCAGAACCAGCTCGCCAGGCTTACGGGCAGGGACAGCATGTATTCGAAGATACCCGCCTCCCGGTCGCCGGCCACGGAACGCACGGTGGTAATGAGCACGAACAGGGGCAATACCGCCATGGTGATCTGCAGATAAGTCACCAGCATGCGCGACAGGCCGGTGAAGCCCATGATGCGTGATTCAGTAAGGCCAGAGGCGAACAGTGCCACTACCACGCCGCCGAACACCAGGGAATAGACCAAGAACCAGCGCGAACGCAGAGATTCACTGATATCTGCCATGGCAGTCAGAAGAAGATGTTTCATGATGGCTTATTCTCCGGCTGCGGGATGCTGATGTTCATCACCACGGTGGGCATGGGTCTGTTCTTCCACTTCATAGATATGTTTTTTCGCCTGGGCGAAGTCCAGGGCACCGGGCTCCTTTTCCGGCGTAGCCCCCAGGCCGTAACCCATGGGTGTGATCTTGCCCTTCACATACCAGGCCTTGCGCGCATCTATCCAGTCACCGTTGCGATAGTCCGTGACCCAGACTTCGGTTTTCGGGTTATCCTTCCAGGGCTTTTCGTCCAGCCAGATCACGGCACAACCGATGTCATCGAACTTGTACAGTTTACCTTTCTGGCCTGCAGGACCACCCCGCACCTGGGCCGCGTAGTTGTGATCACTGACCGCCATGGCGCAGCGGGCACAAACCTCTCTGTCCCATCGTATCTTGCCGGGGCCGGTATCCGGCTCGCCGGAACAGGCTGCCAGCAGTGCCAGGCTCGCGAAAATCAACAGTGCCCGCATCAGTCCGTCGCCTCATCCAGGTGAATGGCCTTGAGGATGGCGGCATAGCGGGACAGCATGCCAAGGAAGCGCAGCCTGTCCGGGCCGGCCACCCGGCCTTCCCAGATAATGCCTTCCCGCACATCGGTAAAGCGCCACTCTTCGATCGTGCGGGCAAATGCCTCGCTGGCCCGTGTCAGCACCAGACGGCAGCTGAGCATGCTCGTCATGTCCACATCATCGGCCACGTGGTCGTTCAGCACAATCTGACCCTGATCCATTTCCACCACCCGATTCACCAGTGAAGCCACCTCGTCCAGGCGGTGACTGGAGATGATCATGGCGGCCTTGTCGCGCTTCTCTTCCAGCAGCTGAAAGAAGATATGCCGGGCTTCGGGATCCAGGTTGGCGGCAGGTTCGTCGAGCACCAGCAGTTCACAATCCCTGCCCAGGGCAATACTGATGAGCAGTTTCTGCTTCTGGCCGCCGGAGAGCTTGTTAAAAGGCTGGTGGCGCATCTTGTGGACATCCAGGCCCAGCTTTTCCGCCACTTCGATCATCTTCCTTGGGTCGCTGTCACAGACACCTGCGGCAAACCGGATCAACTGTCCCACTGGCATTTTCAGGGGAGGTGATATCTGTGGAACAAAACCCACATGCTTGAGCACCTCGGTGCGGTGCTTGCGTGGCTCCAGACCATCGACGACGACCTTGCCACCACACTGGTACTCCCCCAGGAGGCAGCGGATCATGGTGGTCTTGCCGGCGCCGTTGGACCCCACCAGGGCCACCCGGTCACCGCGATCGATGTTCAGGTCTATGCCCTTGAGCACCTCGACGCGGCGAAACCGCTTGGTCACTTTCTGGAACTCAATCATTGCCATCTGTAAAACCCGCCTGATTCAGGAGTCAACGAGAGGCGGGAGGATAACACAGGCCGGACAGTTTGCCGTCATGAACTCAAGCCCTTGTACTTGAAGGTCAGGGCGCCTGTCGGGCAGGCATCCACGCAGCGCAGACAGCGGGTGCAATCAGCGCCGATATCCACTTCCAGGGCCTTTGCCTTGCCTTTCAGCACGGTATCCAGCACATGAGGCACCAGGCATACCTTGCGGCATTCACCTTCGTGGAAACAGTTGGGCAGCTTGTAGTGTACGGTAAACGGCGAGGTCGCTCCCACGATGCCATAGGTCAGACCAATAGGACAGGCATAGCGGCACCACGCGCGCCGGGAAAAGAAGATTTCGAACAGCAACAGCAATGACACCCAGATCAGGGCCACGCCCGGTCCGTAGATGAGCGCGCGACTCAGGATACCCGTAGGCGAAATGGTTTCATACACCGTGTAACCGGTCACGACGGCCAGGATCACGAACACCAGCCACAGCCAGGTGCGGGAACGGCGGTCGAACTGGATATCCTTCGCCCAGCCCTTGTCTATCAGTTTGAGGTGCAGCATCTCGGCCCATTCGGCCACCAGATGATAGGGACAGACCCAGGAACAGAAGGTGCGTCCTCCCAGCAGCCACCAGAGTATGAACACCGTAACAGTACCGATAACCAGGTTGATGACCACATGCTTGAAGGCCAGCATCACCTGCAGGGCGGAATTCAGATCAGCCATGTGGAAACCGGCAAAACGCGATGCGGTGAGCGCCCCCTCCAGTAACTGAATATCCAGGTGGTAGGACACCACGAACAGCAGGTTTACCGCTATCAGCACGGCCCATCGCTTGAGCCTGCGCTTCTCGGTGGGTGGATTGGCGTGTTTTTCTGCCAGTTCGATATGGATCTTTTCGATACGTTCCTTATCGGCGAACTTGTGTGCATGCAGTTCACGCACTTCTTCCGGCAGGTCTTTCTTGGCGACGCGTTTGGGTGTACCACCCAGCAATACGCGGATTGATTCGAAGACAGTACTCATAGCGTTCTCATCCCCTCGCTGTTGGCACGGCTCTCGCTGCTGTCCATGACAATAACGGCCGGTTCTACCGGACATACCATTTCACATACCCCGCAACCCACGCAGCCATCCAGAATCACCGGCGTCATTACACCGTTGATATTCTGCAACTCGATGGCATGTTTGGGGGCACACTCGTTCTTTTGCCGCACGGCCACCAGATCGACCTTGCCTTCCTTCTGCTGGGCATCTTCGGCTGCGCATTTGGCAATATTGATTTCAATGGGGCATTGACGCACGCAAAGATCGCAGAGTTCCAGGTCGTAGGGGTGATCGCCCAGCTTTATGGGGTTCCAGCGGTCGATTTCCGCATAACGCAATTTGCCATCGAAATCCGCACCCCGGGCCAGACCTTTGAAGCCCTGCCCGTTCACTGCCAGGCACTGCTTCAGGTTCACTGTTCTGGCCACCCCCATGTCCACTTCCGACTCGAAAGAGATTTCATGGATCAGGGCGCCTGTGGGACAGGCCAGTACGCACTGCAGGCCATCGCAGGAAAAATCACAGGCCTGGTCCCTGGGATCGATATGAGGGACACCCACGCCCAGCCCGTCTGTCAGATCCGCCAGTTTGATGGCTTCTACGGGACAGACCTGCACACACTGCCCGCACTTGATGCAGGCAGCAAGAAATTTTTCTTCTTTCAATGCGCCAGGCGGTCGCAAGCGCTGCACCCATTTGCCCAGTACAGGCACCATGCCCATCAGGGCGATACCGCCTACACCCACGGTCAGCGCGATAGAGCGCAGAAACTGTCGGCGCTCCCGCTGTTTGGGGGTGAGTCTTTTTTGCGGTTTCTTGCTCATGTCAGTTCTCCAGGCTTTTCCGCAGTTGATCCAGGGCGTTGCTCAGATCGGCAGGATCCTGTTCCACAGCCGGTTTGGCTTCCTGTTTCTCTGGTGATGCCGGACGCTCATTCTGCGCCAGCAGTCTCAAATAGGGCTTGTCATCGCGAACCAGCAGACGGGGTTCCGAAAAGGGTGCCAGGCGTTCCAGAAAATCCAGCACTTCCAGCAGAGGTGAACCCTTGAAGAACTGCGCATAAGGCTCATTCTGCCAAAGACGGTCCGCATAGGCATAGAGTTCATAGGGACTGTCACCGATACCGTCATCGTTCTGGTCGAAGCCTTCGTAGTCGCTCCAGTAGTTGCCTTCCCAGTGGTTACGGTTGGCGCTGCCACCACCTGTCACCACGATCTGGGTCAGGTTATCCACGAAACGGTTGTCCTTGAAGATATTGCTGTGCCAGTCATTGAGAAAACGGATGCCGATGCCATTGTAGGCAATCAGATTGTCCGTGAAACGGTTGGTGGTGTCCGGCTGAAAAGGCGACACATCGATATACAGGCCACTGGCGCAGTACAGTATCTGGTTGCCCTCGATAGTCAGATCAGAAGTTTCCTTGAAACCGATACCAATGCCTGTAGGCCCGGCAGCATGGGCGATGTGATTGTTTCTGACCACAACACTGTCGCTGTACATGAGGAAGATACCCACCGCATTGTTCACGTAGTCGTTGTTCTCCACGAGATTGTAACGGGAATACATGAAATGCAGGGAATAGCGGCCGTTGCGGGTGTGGTTGCCAGAAATGGTATTGTTCGCCGAATACCAGACCACCATGTCACGCACGTTTTCCGTGACATTGTCCAGCACCTTGTTGTCGAAGCTGTACCACAAACGCACCGAATCGCCCTTCTGCCCCAAGGGAAAATCTTCCTTGGAACTGATGTGGTTGCGCTTGACGATATTGTTGCTGGACTGCTGCAGATCCACGCCAAACAGAACATTGTCCATGACATTGTCCTTGATGACGTTGAAGTTGCCCCGCACCTGCACACCGGAATCAAGGTCGTTGGTCGACTCGCCGGAATTGGTCAGGTGCAGGTTCTTAATGGTCACGCCATCGCTTTTGATGACGATGACCGAACCCTTACCCCCTGCATCAACTGTCGCCTTGTTCTGGCCATCGATGGTGATGGGCCTGATGATGAGCGCTCGCCCGGCATAAGTACCGGGCTCCAGTACCAGCGCCTCACCTTCCGGGGTCTTGTCTATCAGTTCCTGCAGAGAAGGATAACCAGCGGCAGCTACCGCCGGTAAAAACAGGAACAGCAGAGCCCACGGGCGCAAAGGAATCACTGTTGCCGGGCGTTCTTGATCCGCAGCAGAACAGCAATTGCCAGCAGGGCAGCCATGAGCATCATCAAACCAAATCCAGTATCAGGATAGGAATGGGTCGTGAACTGCGCCACCTTGCCCTGACCAAATACCGTCGGCATGAAGGGTTTGACCGTAAACGCGCCCATGGCATTCAGATTGTGGCCGTACCACCACAGCCAGGCGGAATACTCAATGAGGAAGAACACGGGTAGCGCCATGGGTACAGCTATCAGCAGCCAGTACAGAATACCTTTACTTTTACGCGCACCCCATACAAGCAGGATCATGGCGGCAATAATTCCCCAGAACACTACATTGGACGCGGTTGTCATGGTCTTGACCAGAGGGCGGATTTCTTCCGGATTGTTGAAATAACGCCCCAGGCTTTTCGCATAGTGCCAGCGCATGACCTGGGCATTACTGCCGGTCCATTCTTCACGTTCGTTCACTGGCTTTTTCTTCTGGTCGATAAGAAAAGAAGTCTTCAGCAAGGCAATATTGTCAGTCTTGGCATCACCGGTCGCGCCATTGTTTTCTGATTTTTCGAGTTTGACACCGAGGCCTTCACCACTGATCAGAGCCCCAGCCAGACCGGCCAGTTTTTTGGTCATCTCGTCGGTACTATCCTTCTGCTTTTCAACGGACACTACGCCTTCCGGGATAGCCTCTTTCATTCGATTGATCAATTCATCGTTGCGGTTGCGATCACCACCCCGCTCTGTATCCTGATCCATGGAAGTCACCAGCGCTTCGATATAGCCGGCACTCTGATACTTCAGTCCTCCCTCACCATACCAGGTCATGTACATCCAGATGGCAATGGCACCAAAACCCACCGCCATGAGCGGCACACGAATCTTGGGCTTGGTGCAGGCGAAACCCAACAGCATGACGCCCAGGAAACTTATCAGGAAGGGTGAAAAGGGACGTTCGACGACACCGCCAGCAGCAATCGGGTACATGCCGACATAGTGATTGATGGTATCCATTTCATGCACGCAATCCAGCGCTTCGCTTTCCTCGATTTCCTTCTTTTCCACTTTTTTACAGCCATTGAACACGCCGTTCATGTGGAATTCGATACGCACCCCGTCCGGAAAGGCCTCTTCGGGGTAGTTGGGAGCGGTCAGCGACACCCACCAGGCAGGCGCATAGTAGATCGCCCCCATGAGAACCAGACTGACCAGAATCAGCAAGTTGGAAATGATTACGCGCTTCGACATGATATTACTTACCTGTTGGGTTGAAAAACGGGTCTGACAAAGTTATGCAAATTTGTCACAAACGGCCATGATTTCTCGCAATTACAGCCACATATAAATCAGGGTTTCGTTATGCCTCAAACAGAAAAAAGCGACGAATCGCTTTTTTCTGTTTGAGGGTTCCAGGAGCAGAACCCCCCGTGATATTCCACACTGGCCCAGGCGAATGCCCGGGCCAGCGCGCTACATCAATCGTAATCCGGATTGACGTAATCTTTTGAAGGCGCCAGATCTTCCTTGGGTACAGGAATGCGGGAAACGTAATTGATAACGTGCTTCATGTCATCATCACTGAACTCCTTGATCTGCTTAACCATATCCGGGTTGGCGTTACGGCGTTTGCCATCACGGATCCACTCAAACTGGCGCACCATGTACTTGTAGTGCTGCCCCTGAATTTTTGGGTAGAATTTTTCCGGTTTGCCCTCACCGTGTTCGCCGTGGCATTTTACGCAATTGTCCTTGAACAGTTTTTTGCCGTTTTCAAAATCGGGAGTTCCTTCTTCCCATTCCCCTTTGCCGTTATCGGGATTCATTTTCAAGCCGGCAATGTAGTGGGTTACGTCAGCCATGGCCTGGGGGCCACCAATGGATTCAGGCTTGGCGAAAGGATACATGGTGGGGTTATCGCGGTTACCTTCACGAATATCCGCCAGCTGTTTGACCAGAACGGTCTGATGCTGACCGGCAATCTGAGGGAAAGTGCCGTCCTTCGTACCCCAGCCCTCGGTCAGATGACAGGCCGCACAGACTTCAAAGATCTCGATACCGTTTTCATGATCCGGCTTAAGATGCAGCGCTTCATCGCGCTCTCCACCCTTGGACATCCACTGGTTTGAAAAGGCGGTACCACTGATCAGCATGGTAGCAGCGAAACCCAGCACTGATGCCGTCAAACGTTTGTTCATATCTTCTCTCCGAAAAATAAGATTGTCGGGCAGTTACCGCGGCAAGTTTCCGCTCGGCCCGTATTAAAAAACCATGAAATATTAACATTCCAACCATACTACGCACTTGAGGAAAATCAAGTGCAAAGTATTAACCCTTTTGAAAGCAAACAGATACATTTGCTGTGGTTTTTCCGCAATCAGTCATCCTGCCGGGACAGCCAGGCTAGAATATCCGCAATCTCAGTTTCGCTAAACTGCTGAAATATCTGCTGATCTCTGGGATCATCATGCACACGTTTGCCCTTGCGAAACTTGTCGATCTGCCTCAGCAAATATTTGCTGTGTTGCCCCGTGAGCATGGGAATGGAATGGTCAGAACCCGGTTACCCTCACCCTTCTTGCCATGACAGGTAGCACACTCCTTGCGGTACAGTCGCCCCCCCCGCATCCGGATTTCCGGGATAATAGGGAATATTGAGAGTGCGCTTGCTTTCCTCGAGACGCCCCAGAGCATCGAACCCTTCCTGTTGGGTAGCCGCTTCTTCCACCACTTCGATATGTGTCGGCAGATCGATACCCGCCAGGTACGCGGTGATGGTCCTGACATCCTCTTTGGGCAGTTCGCGGTCGTTTGCAAAGGGAATCATGGGAATATTGATGCGCTTTCGGGCCTTGAAAGCCTCGAGCTGTTTCGCCAGATAAGCAGGATTCATACCGGCAAGACGGGGATATTCGCCATCCGGTGTTCCCTGTCCATAGATGCCGTGGCAGGCAGCACATATTTCCATGATATCTTCCGCGTCTTCCGGATTGTATTTTGGTTTTTCCGCCTGCGTCGTATAAGTCTTTGGCAAGTGGTGAGCGATGCCCTTGTGGCAATCGATGCAGGTCTTGCCTTGCTCCATGGCATCCTTGTGGATACGCGCAGCGAAAGGCGCCTGACCTTTCAGATCCATGACAGAAAAATTGTGACAGTTGCGGCATTCCCTTGAATCCGTCTCCTTCATCACCTTCCACAGTAAACGCCAAAGAATCAACCCTTTTGCATCTTGTTGAGGGAGGTGTTCCAGGGTAGCAAGGCTTCGACGTCCTCAACCATCTTGGCGTTCCCAATATGCTGTAGCACATGGTTGAGATAGGCAAA